>NZ_JAUBSA010000004.1:37184-186934 GCF_036702115.1 Microcoleus sp. LAD1_D5
CAACTCGCTACTGAAAAGCAAAATCTCGAAAGCCAATTGCAAGAAACTGTAGCGAAGTCAAGTTACGAAAGTTTACAAAAGCAGTTGAGTGAACGCGAAAGTTCGATCGCTTCTTTGCAGCAGCAACTCGCTACTGAAAAGCAAAATCTCGAAAGCCAATTGCAAGAAACTGTAGCGAAGTCAAGTTACGAAAGTTTACAGAAGGAGTTGAGTGAACGCGAAAGTTCGATCGCTTCTTTGCAGCAGCAATTAGCCACCGAAAAAGAACAGCGGGAACACAAGTTTCAGCAACAGCTAGCCGAAAAATCCAGTGCTCTGGAATCTTTGCAGCAGCAATTAGCCACCGAAAAAGAACAGCGGGAACACGAGTTTCAGCAACAGCTAGCCGAAAAATCCAGTGCTCTGGAATCTTTGCAGCAGCAAGTCGCAGAAAAATCCAGTGCTTTGGAATCTTTGCAGCAGCAATTCGCCACCGAAAAGCAAAATCTCGAAAGCCAATTCCAGGAAACCGTGTCGAAGTCGAGTTACGAATCTTTGCAGCACGAGTTAGCAGAAAAGTCAAGTGCGATCGGCGACTTCCAGGTTCAACTGAGCAAGTTGCAATATCTGGAAAATCAATTGAACCAGAGTGCGGCGATACAGCGGAATTACGACGCTTTGCAGCAACAGTCTCAAGAACAGCTAAGAACCATCAAAGCTTTACGGGAACAGCTAGCTCAAATGCAGGCTGTGGCTGGGATTGGCGAAGCTTATCTCAACAAGTGGCGCCGTCACTGATTCTCTCATCAGCACGGCACAGTCTAACGATCCGGGTGCGCCCGGAGCACTTAACCCCTAAAACGTCCTCTAAACTCGGCCTCCTTCCTCTTGTAGCGATAGATTTCAACCTGTCGCTACAAGAGCTTTTTATTGCAAAATATGAGCATACTATTAAGAAATATTACAATAAATAAATTTATGACAGGCGATCGCACCCCTGAGAGCAAATCCAATCCAGCAGACACTAAGATCCGCGTCACGGTAATTGGAGGCGGCATCGGCGGGCTGACAGCAGCCGCCCTGCTAGCCCGCAGAGGATACAAAGTGCTAGTCTTAGAACAGGCGATCGTCCCCGGAGGATGCGCTTCCACCTTCAAACGCAAAGGCTTTACCTTCGATGTCGGCGCCACGCAGGTTGCAGGATTGGAACCCGGAGGCATTCACCACCGAATTTTCTCAGAATTAGACATAGAACTTCCCGCCGCGACACCCTGCGATCCCGCTTGTGCGGTGTTTTTGCCGGGAGAAACCGCACCGATTAGCGTGTGGCGAGATCCGCAAAAGTGGCAGGAAGAAAGGCAGCGGCAGTTTCCTGGAAGCGAACCTTTTTGGCAATTATTGTCTGCATTGTTCAAAGCTAGCTGGAAGTTTCAAGGGCGCGATCCAGTTTTACCGCCCAGAAACTTATGGGATTTGTGGCAATTAATTCAAGCAGTTCGCCCCGATACTCTAATTACTTTGCCTTTCACTTTTATGACAGTGGGAGATGCTTTGCGGCTGTGTGGGTTGGGCGACAATTTGCGCTTGAGAACTTTTCTGGATTTGCAGTTAAAATTGTATTCTCAAGTTGATACCGAAGAAACGGCGCTACTTTACGCGGCGACGGCTTTAGGAGTTTCGCAAATGCCGCAGGGATTGTATCATCTACAAGGAAGTATGCAGGTATTGAGCGATCGACTTGTAGAGGCGATCGAACGAGACGGCGGCAAAGTCCTGTTGCGGCATACAGTTGAGAGTATTGTCACCGCCAACGGCAAAGCCACCGGTACAGTGATTCGCAATCAAAAAACCGGCGAAGTTTGGACAGAAACTGCCGATCGCATTGTTGCCAACGTCACCGCGCAAAATTTAGTAAAATTGTTGTCAAGCGAGCCGATTCTCGAACATTTAACAGATAATTTAACAGATAATTTATCGGTTAAATCAGAGACTTCAAAGACAAAAAACCAACTCCCAAATCAAATGGCAGGCTACAAATATCGAGTAGATAAATTGCCGCCCGCATCCGGTGCTTTCGTGATATATTTGGGAGTATATGAAAGCGCAATTCCAGAAAATTGTCCGCCGCACCTTCAGTTTCTCTACGATTACGACGGCGAGATTGGGGAGAATAATTCATTATTTGTTTCTGTCAGCCATCCGGGTGATGGCCGAGCACCAAAAGGCATGGCGACAATTATCGCTTCGTCATTTACCAATACTCGAATGTGGTGGAATTCGGCTAATTATGAAGGATTGAAGCAAAAATATACCGCAGGGGCGATCGCCCGTTTGAGCGAATATTTCAATTTGACGCCAGAGTCGATCGTACACCAAGAAGCCGCCACACCCCGCACCTTTGCCCGCTACACAGCGAGAGATAGAGGCGTTGTGGGTGGCCTCGGCCAGCGAATACCAACCTTCGGGCCCTTCGGATTTGCCAACCGCACACCAATTAAAAACTTGTGGTTAGTGGGCGACTCCACCCATCCGGGAGAAGGAACTGCCGGTGTTTCCTATTCTGCTTTAACAGTAGTGCGGCAAATGGAAGCAGAATTTTGATGATTGGGTAATCAGCCCAGCCGCATCTAAATCTTATAGTCAAGTTTGATGAAATTCTTGTGGGGAGTAGGGGTTGGGCGTCTCGCCCGCCCAAAAAGACAATTTAGATGTCCAAGAGCTGATCGTGTTCGGTAAAATAACCGCTATAGGTTTGTAGAAGACTAAAGTCCTCCAAAAAGCTGAGGACTTTAGTCCTCTACAAACCTGATATCAAATTAACCGAAAAAACCTCAGTCTGCACCAGCAAACTGAGGTTTCATAGCGACAGGTTTCAACCTGTCAACTACATTCTCTGACTACTTGATAGAAATCTTTGCGCCCACAGCTTCAAGCTGTTTCTTCATTTCTTCAGCAGCTTCCTTAGCAATAGCTTCCTTAACTGCCTTCGGTGCGGCTTCTACCAAGTCTTTTGCTTCCTTCAGACCCAGACCAGTAATGGCGCGGACTTCCTTCAGAATTGCGATTTTCTTGTCAGCAGGAACTTCTTCCAGCATGACAGTAAACTCGGTTTGCTCTTCTACTGGTTCAGCAGCAGCAGCAGCAGGGCCGCCCATCATCATCATGCCGCCTACAGGAGCAGCAGCGCTGACGCCGAAAGCTTCTTCAATTTGCTTGACCAATTCAGATGCTTCGAGCAAAGTCAAAGACTTAAGTTTGTCCAAGATTTCATCAGTTGCAGTAGACATTTTTTGAACTCCTAGTTCGATTGTAGATTGTGGATTGTGGATTGTGGATTGCTCATTAATTATGAGTTTCTCGTCTCCAGTCATGAGTTTGTTTCTCAAAACTAACAACTCTTGACTCGTGACTAATTACTAATGACTTACGCAGATGTGCTTTCAGCTTCTGCTGGTGCTTCTGCTTCAGCTTGTGCTGGTGCTTCTGCTTCAGCTTGTGCTGGTGCTTCTGCTTCAGCTTGTGCTGGTGCTTCTGCTTCTACTGCTGCTGAATCGCCGTCTTTTTCAGCATAAGCTTTAAGACCGCGAGCGATCGAAGTAGGAACTTGATTGATACCCACAGCCAACTTGGTTGCGACACCGTTGATAGCGCCAGCAATTTGAGCCATGAGTTGTTCTTTCGACGGCAGATCAGCTAATGCTTTAACATCAGCTTCTTTCAGTACCCGTCCTTCCATCACGCCGCCGCGAAGTTCAGTCTTCTTAGAGACTTTTTGGAATTCTTGGTAAGCTTTAATCGCGCCGCCAATATCTTCTTGCACGAACAGAAACGCCGACGTACCTGTTAGCAATTCTTGTATCGGCTGCCAGGTTTCGTTGCCTTCAACCGCAATTCGCATCAGCGTGTTTTTTGCTACTTGGCAACTGCTGCCTTTCGGACGCAAACGCCGACGCAAATCTGTGATTTCAGCAACAGTTAAGCCCGTGTAGTCAATCACGATCGCCAATTGAGATTCGCTCAAGGTTTGCTTGAGGTCTGCAATAATCTCATTTTTTACTGCTAAAGTTTTGCCCATACTTATTTCACCTCCTTTTAGGATCGAAAATTGCCCGTCAAAAACCCCGACCTTCGAGCCGGGGCAGAGAATTAAAAATTAACAAGTCAGAATTAAAAATAGAAAATTTCTAATCTTTGAGTCTTGAGTTTTTATTTCTTCAGCCTCGGCAGGAAATTAAGCGATCGGCACCTGCGGTCTTCAGCTTATTGATTTTTGATTAGGCTATCATCAGAAGGCAGACATTAGCAAGGGTCTAGCGTAAGTCTTGTGAGAGATTTACACAGACAGCCGAAGCTGTCTTTTACCTTCTGCCTTCTGCTTAATTCTTTCTACGCAGCATCAAGTTTGGTATCGCGCAGGGCACTGATATCGACTTCAATCGACGGGCCCATTGTTGCGGATACGTACAAACTGCGCCAGTAGCGACCTTTAGCACCAGAAGGACGGTTGCGGTCAACTGTTTCTTGCAAAGCATGAAGGTTGACCAGCAAATCTTCCGCTGAGAAAGCTGCCTTGCCAAACATAACATGAACGATGCCAGTTCGATCGGCACGGAATTCTAGTTTACCACCTTTAAACTCGTTGATCGCCTGAGCAAGGTCAGTCGTCACCGTGCCACCTTTTGGAGAAGGCATCAAACCACGCGGGCCCAACAAGCGACCCAATTTTGCCACCAACGGCATCACGTCTGGGGTAGCAATCAGGCAATCGAAGTCCATCATGCCCTTCTGAATTTCATCGATCAACTCTTCAGAACCAGCAATATCCGCGCCGGCATTCAGAGCTTCTTTAACTTTTTCGCCCTTAGCAATCACCGCAATTCTGACTACTTGACCAGTTCCTTTTGGTAGCGATACAGTTGTCCGCAACTGTTGGTCAGTATATTTCGGGTCAATTCCCAAACGGATGTGAGCTTCAGCAGCTTCGCCAAACTTAGCGGTTGCTGTTTCTTTCAAAAGTTGCAGAGCTTCCAGTGGTAGATAAGGTCTGTCTTCAACTTTCTTTTGAAGTTCTTGCAGTCTTCGCGATACTTTCTTTGCCATTGTTATCTCCTGGGGTCAGTCGATTTTAGATTTTAGATTTTAGATTTTAGATTGAACCTATCGGACAATCTTAAAATCTATCAGTTTTCGGTTACTAGCGAAGCTTTGCTTCTCCCCCTGAACCGATCGATTTTGGATTTTGGATTTTGGATTTTAGATTGAAGATTTGACCTTCAAAATCCTGAATTACTGACAACTGCCAACTGTCAACTGACAACTGACTTCAATCAGCGATCGCCACGCCCATATTTTTAGCCGTTCCTGCCACAATTTTCATAGCAGCCTCAACATCATTAGCATTGAGGTCAGGCATTTTGGTTTCAGCGATTTCTCGCAACTGAGCCTGTGTAATCGTCCCTACTTGCTTGCGGTTAGGTTCTCCCGAACCTTTAGCAATGCCAGCGGCTTTTTGGATCAAAACCGACGCCGGCGGGGTTTTGAGAATAAACGTAAAACTGCGGTCTTCAAAAACCGAAATTTCTACCGGAACCACTAGACCCGCTTGGTCTGCGGTTCTAGCATTGTACTCCTTGCAAAACATCATAATATTGACGCCGTGCTGACCCAAGGCTGGGCCGATCGGAGGAGCTGGGTTGGCTTTTCCCGCCGTAATCGCCAACTTAATTACTGCAACAACTTTCTTTGCCATTAGTTAGTTCTGTTTCTGAACCTGATTGAACTCCAATTCTACAGGCGTATCGCGCCCAAAAATCGAGAGTAAAACTTTGAGCTTGTTTCGTTCCGGGCTAACTTCAATCACATCACCTTCAAAATCCTTAAATGGCCCGGAAAGTACCACAACGTGGTCTCCCGTAGACATCGATACTTTGACAACTGGTTCTGATTCCTGAGCGTTTCTGAAGATCCGTTCTACTTCCGAATGACTCAGAGGTAGCGGTTTGACGTGACCCCTGCCGCGCCCGTAGCGGCGTTTCTGCTCTGCCCCGACAAAATTAATTACATTCGGGGTATTCTTGATCACCTGCCACGTATCCTCGTCCATAAACATACGGATGAGTACGTAGCCGGGAAAGATTTTTTCATCTGACTGCCGCCTGGAACCGTCTTTGCCGACTTTGATCGCCGGAGTTTGCGGAATTTCGACTTGAACTATGCGATCGGCAACATCCAAAGTTTGAATCCGCTGATCCAAGTTGGCCTTCACCCGCTTTTCGCAGCCAGAGGCAACTTGAACAGCATACCAGCGAGCATCAATCTCCGGCACCTCTGGCGATGCTGCCTGTCCCGTCGCTTCTGTGGAATACTCAGATTCTTCTGATGCAAAAGTCATGGCCCAAACACCTTTCCCGCGCCCCAGTTAAAGAAATTATCCACAAAATAGATCAGGCTTGCTGAGAGGATTACCATCAAAAGCACGGCCAAAGACTCGCTGATTAGCTGCTGCCGGCTTGGCCAAACCACTTTGTCGAGTTCTTCTCTAGTTTCCTTAAAAAAACCCGCAGGATTAAACCCAGACGCCGTTATTTCTTGAGTTTCTTGAGCTTCGTCTTTTTTCGCCACGATTGAATCCCCCTTGCGATTTTAGATTTTAGATTTTAGATTTTAGATGGTGTGAGTGGCCCGCGGCTCTCAGATTTTTTGACACTAACCACTTACGCCCAAGTCCAAAATCTCAAATCCAAAGCCCTCACTTTTTTACAAGCCCAACCCTTCAACGATGTAATTGCCGATCGCCGAAACCGACGATCAAGAAGCCACACCGAGCATTTGTTGATGGCATTTTTTGCGAACCGCCCACAAAAATTAATTCTACCCGAAAGTTTGCGGTTTTGACTGTTGCCAGCCAATAATCCGGGCGCTTTCGGGCAGAATTTAAAGTTTGGTGATTCAGCGCGCCCTGGAGGACTTGAACCCCCGACATCAGGTTTTGGAGACCTGCGTTCTACCAACTGAACTAAGAGCGCACAGGTGAGGTTGCTGAAACTCGCTTAACCCCTAGATTTCTATTTTAACACAGTGCGCTCATAAATGGAAAACTTTTTTTGAAATTTCTCAATTTCCCATGAATCATGAACCAAGGGGAAGCTGGGTGCATTCCTACAGGGAGCGATCGAACCGTTGTTTGACGCGAGTAGCTTTGCCCACCCGATCGCGCAGGTAGTAAAGTTTTGCTCTGCGAACTTTCCCGCGGCGCATCACTTGGATCGTGGCGATGCGGGGCGAGTGAATCAAAAACACCCGTTCCACTCCGACGCCCTGAAACACGCGACGGACCGTGATTGTTTCATTAATCCCGCCGTTACGCATGGCAATCACAGTCCCTTCGTAGGGCTGAACCCGTTCTTTGTTACCCTCTTTAATTCTCACGCCGACTCGCACTGTGTCGCCGACGTAAATTTCGGGGAGAACTTTGCTGAGTTCTACCTTGACTCTATTTATTTCTGCCGTCTCGATTGAACGGATTATTTCTGCGCCTTTCATGGGATTTACCAAAACTCACAATCCCTTATCATATATCGAAATGCCCGTTTTATGTCAAAAAATTTCTATGTTAGATACCTCTGGAGTCGTATTTCTGCAACTAGGGGCAATGGCGGCACTGGCCTTGTACGTCGCCGCCAACTTGGGGGCAAACGATGTCGCTAACTCGATGGGGACATCCGTAGGCTCTAAGGCGCTAACGCTGCGGCAGGCAATAATTGTTGCAGGCATACTCGAGTTTTCCGGCGCAGTGCTGTTTGGGCAAGGAGTTTCCGAAACTCTGGCAACAGGAGTTGTGAATGCAGAAGTGTTCGCGGCCAAACCGCAAGTATTTTTAATCGGGATGGTGTCAGTGCTGATAGCTTGCGGGATATGGCTGCAAATCGCTACCAGTCGAGGTTTGCCCGTTTCTTCATCCCATGCAGTGGTGGGCGCGATCGCGGGTTTTAGCTGTGTTGCAGCCGGAATTAATGCAGTGGATTGGCGAACCATCGGCACCATCTCCCTAACATGGGTGGCGACACCTTTTGCTAGCGGTGCTTTAGCCGCGCTATTTTACAGTGTGGTGAAGTATTCGATTCTCGATCGGCCAGATCCTCTATCTCAAATGCGCGAGTGGATACCTTGGCTGAGTGCAGCACTGCTGAGCGTATTTGGGGTAATTGTACTGCCGTCTGTTGTGAATGTCGCTTTGGTGCAGACAGGGGCGATCGCCGCGGCGCAGGATAGATTTGGGTGGAATCTTCCAATTCACGATATTGTCATTGGCATCGGGGCAATAGCTGCGATGGCCCTCACACTCAATAGTTGGAAAAAATTAGAATCCGTTGAGAAGGAAGAAGAAAGAAGGAAGAAGGAAGAAGGAAGAGGGGATAAGGGATTCGGCCCAAGTACAAACTCCTCCGCCACTCCGAAACTCCGTCACTCTCCCATCGAGCAACAAATGGCGAGATTTCAAGTCTTGAGCGCCTGTTTTGTAGCATTTGCCCACGGTTCCAACGACGTAGGAAATGCAGTTGCTCCCCTAGCTGCGATCGCCTACATCCGGCGCACAGGTTCCTTTCCCTCAGGGGATTTCAGCGTTCCCCTGTGGATTTTAGTCGTCGGAGGGGCAGGAATAGTCATCGGTTTAACCATCTGGGGCAAAAATGTAATTGCCACAGTCGGCGAAAAGATCATCGAACTCCAACCCAGCGGCGGATTTTGCGCGGAATTAGCCACAGCCACCACAGTCTTGCTAGCATCCCGCTTCGGTTTGCCAGTTTCCACATCCCACGCTTTAGTCGGTGCAGTCGTCGGAGTCGGGCTGATCAAAGCTTGGAAAACAGTACGCTTGCAAACTTTGCTGTCAATTGGTTCGGCTTGGTTGGTGACAATTCCGATCGCAGCAGGTTTGGCTGCTATCATCTTCAGCATCGCGCAATCCATTGGGCAATTTTAGATTTTAGATTTTAGATTGAGGCATTTCAGAACAGTCAACAGTCAACAGTCCACTGTCACCGGACTAATCCTTCTGATTGCCTCGGTTGGGATAAACTCGCGAAGGCAAAAACTTCCAAGCCGCAGCATCTGCAGCCCAGTTGCGAAAAATCTTCACTGAAGCGAAAATTTTAGCGAAACGCCAATTATAGCAACGCTTCCAGTCAGGAGGCCACTGGGCGGTTTCGTCAGCGGCTTGCAAAGCTCTGACTTCAGCTTCGAGTGCTGCGGCGTGGCGCTGCATGATGATTTCTAGTTGCAAAAAGTGTTCTTCGGGCGATCGCAATTTTTTGACATCCTAACTACAAGCGTGATAAAGCGTATTCCAGTACAGTAGGGAGACGGCAATGCCCTGTCCCTTGAGTCTCATAAAATTCTGAGGACTTTAGTCCTCACTACAAACGTGATAAAGATTATTTTATTCGACACACAAGCACGCGGGTTCCTCAATCACTTAATTCCTCCTCAAAGCAATGCTTCAGCTTTTGAGCCAGCACCTCAACGTTAGGCTTTCTCAACATAGTAAGATGATTCCCAGGAACTCTAATCACCTCAACTTTTTGGGTCGTTAATTCGCTCCAGCCAAGAGTCGGATCATGATGATTCATGCTTAGCTGTTCCCTCGATCTAAACAGAGTAATTCGCTGCGGATAAATTTTCGGTCGATAGCTGAGAGTTGCTTGACTATTGGCCTGAAATACAGTAAACATCGAGGGAATTGCCAGCTCGCGCCAGCTTCTTTCTTTTGACTCCTGAGATAGGATGCTAACCATAACCGCCTGTTTCCAATTCCAGCGATGCCAAAAATTAGCTGCAAAATTAAGCATCTTATTTAATTTCGGAAATTTGGCAGCAATACCGCCACTTTGAACATTTTCTGCACCAGCCACCAAGCGAAAATAATCTACTACAAAAGGCCAGATAGAGCGCGAAACAGTAGTCAGAATAAACTTGCAACCGTCCCAAAAAGAAGGTTTGTTAGCAGAAACCGGCGCTAAAGTATCCAGCACAGCAAGCAAAGCCACTTCATCCCCTGCTACGAGCAACTGTTGAGCCATCTCAAAAGCAACCAAACCTCCAAAAGACCAACCTCCTAAAAAATAAGGCCCTTTTGGTTGAACGGTACGCAAGGCTGCGATGTAGTCAGCCGCCATGTCTTCAATGCTAGTTAACGGAGAACTTTCGCCGTCAATACCCTTTGGTTGCAGCCCGTAAAACGGTTGGTTTTCTCCTAGCTGATACGCTAACTCGACATAAGGAAACACGACGCCAAAGATGGGATGGATGCAGAAGAACGGGGGATTTTTACCGCGAGGCTTAATTGCAACTAAAGGCGACCATTCCAGAGAATTTGTTCCTGAATTTAGCGCATCTGCTAAACCTTCAATTGTCGGATTTAAAAAAAGAGCAGACAGCGGCAACTCGCGCTCAAATTGCTGGTTAATCTCATTGATGAGGCGGATTGCCAGCAGGGAATCTCCACCCAAATCGAAGAAGTTATCGCGAATGCCAACGCACTCTGCGTTGAGGATTGTGGCCCAAATTTCGGCGAGGGTTGACTCGGTTGGTGTGCGAGGTGCAATGCAGCTTTTATCTATTGAATTGCTAGTTAGATTTCCCGGTGCAGGTAGGCGCAGGCGGTCAATTTTGCCATTGAGAGTTAGGGGCAGAAAATCCATCGTCACAAAAGCATTGGGAATCATGTAATTGGGCAGTTGTTGTTTGAGGAAATTACGCATTTCCACGGGATTAAGCGTCTGATTGTGATTGGGGACGATATAAGCAACTAGGCGTTTGTTGCCAGACAAATCATCCACAGCAACCGCCGCTGTTTCTTTGACTGCTGGATGCTGAACCAGCAGCGCTTCAATTTCTCCCAATTCTATTCGATAACCGCGAATTTTTACCTGTTCGTCAGTGCGGCCTAAAAACTCAATATTGCCGTCGGGAAAATAGCGAGCTAAGTCACCAGTTTTATAAATTCGTTCTCCTGCTTTCTGGCTAAAGGGGTTAGCAATAAATCGCTGGGCGGTTAATTCGGGGCGGTTCAGGTAGCCTCGCGCCAATCCGCTGCCGCCGATGTACAATTCACCGGGAATTCCAACGGGTACAGGCTGTAAATTTTTATCTAAAATATAGAGTTGAGTGTTAGCTATGGGGCGGCCGATTGGCGGTTTTTTGCGTGAAGCGAAGCTATCCCGCAGGGAATCGCCAATTTCGGCCAAACTTGACCAGACTGTCGCTTCTGTAGGGCCGTAAGCGTTAAAAAATCTGCGCCGGGAAGCCCAGCGTTTAACAATATCCGGGGAACAGGATTCGCCAGCACAGATGATTGTTTGCAGTGCGGGAAGTTCGGCGTTTGGAAGGACAGCTAGCAGCGAGGGCGGGAGGGTAGCGTGGGTAATAGCATTGTCCTGCAAAAATTGGATTAATGTTTGTCCGGGCAACAATGATTCTTTCTTGGCACAGTAAAGTGTTGCTCCGGTTCCTAATGCCATGACAATCTCAAAAATTGAGGCATCAAAACTCAGGGAGGCGAATTGCAAAATGCGGTGATTTGAGTTTAAGTTAAAAGCTTCTATTTGAGCTAGGGCTAAGTTGTAGAGTCCCCGATGTTCGATTAAAACGCCTTTGGGTTTTCCGGTTGAACCCGATGTGTAAATGACGTAGGCTAGGTTTTCTGGTAGGATATTTGTAGTTGGGTTTTCTGGGCTTTGTCGGGCGATAATTTCTCTGTCGGAGTCCAAACACACTACTGAAAAAACTCCGTAATTTTCCGGCTGCGTCAAGTTTTTTGCTAGGTGCTGCTGAGTTACCAAAATCGACACCTGAGCATCTTCTAACATGAAGTTAAGCCGCTCTTGAGGATAAGTTGGATCTAAAGGCAGGTAGGCTGCGCCTGCTTTGATAATGCCTAGCAATCCGACGATCGCATCTAAGGAACGTTCTACACAAAGGCCCACTAAAACTTCTGGTGCTGCTCCCAATTGCTGCAAGTAATGTGCAAGTTGGTTGGCTCGGCTGTTGAGTTGGCGGTAGGTTAACTGCTGGTTTTCAAAGGCGACGGCGACAGCATGGGGCACTCGCGCGACTCGATCTTCAAATAGCTGATGGAAACACTGGTTTTGCGGATAATCTCTCTGAGTGTCATTCCAATCGATTAATAATTGCTGGTATTCTGGCGCTGTCAGCAAAGCCAAGTCGCTGAGGTGCTGTTTGGGATTGGCAACAATGGCTTCAAGCAGCGTTTGGAAATGTCCCGCCATGCGCGCAATTGTGGCGCTATCAAATAAGTCGGTGCTGTAGACAAATTGCCCTTGAATACTTCCTGCATCTTCCCACAAGTGGCACTCTAAATCTAGCTTGGCGGTTCCTGCGTCAAAGTCGATCGCCTCGACAGCGATTCCCGGCAATTCTAGCGCTGCTACAGGAGTGTTTTGCAGGCTGAAACTAACTTGAAATAGGGGATTGCGGCTCAACTCGCGATCGGGGTGTAATTCCTCAACCAACTTCTCGAAGGGCAAATCTTGGTGAGCGTAGGCTGCCATTGCGACGTTTTTTACCCGATGCAATAGTTCCCGAAAAGTTGGGTTTCCTGATAAATCTGCACGCAGCACTAAACTGTTGACAAAAAAACCGATTAATGCTTCTATTTCGCTCTGGTTGCGATTGGCGATCGGCGTTCCTACTGCAATATCTATTTGTCCTGTATAGCGGTACAGCAAAGTTTGAAAAGCGGCAAGTAGAGTGATAAATAAAGTCGCGCTTTCTTGCTGGCTCAATGACTTTAGCGCCTCGCTCAAAGCAGGTGATAGTGTTATAAATTGTTTAGCGCCGCGGTAGGAGGGAACCGCTGGTCTTTGCCTGTCTGTTGGTAGATTGAGTGTGGTAATTCCGTTTAACTGCTGCCGCCAATAAGCTAACTGAGTTTCTAATACTTCCCCCTGCAACCATTGGTGCTGCCACTCTGCAAAGTCGGCGTACTGCACGGGCAGTGCGGGTAAGTGCGATCGCTCATTTTTTACAAATGCTGTGTAGAGCGTTCCCAGCTCTCGAATTAGCACTCCTATCGACCAACCATCAGCCACAATATGATGTAAATTCAGCAACAATATATGTTCTGTTTCACTGAGTTGTAACAGCGTTACTTTGAATAACGGCCCGGCTGCTAAATCGAAAGGGCTTTGCGCTGCATCGGTTGCGAGTTGCAGCGCTGCGGTTTTCTGCTGAGTTGGGGAGAGATTTTGTAAGTCAATTGTGGGGAGGGATACGGTGAGAATGGGAACAATAATTTGTACGAGTTCCCCTTCCAAAAGCGTAAAAGTGGTGCGTAAAGTTTCGTGCCGCTGCACAATTTCGTTGAAGGTTTGCTCTAAGGAGCTTAAGTTGAGGGAACCTGTTAAGCGGAGCGCTGTTGAGACATTGTAGAAAGGATTGCCCGGTGCTAATTGATTGAGGAACCAAAGCCGCTGCTGAGCAAATGATGCGGGGAAAACGAAAACATCTGTTTCTTGCTGCATATTTATCTAAACTGTACCCTGTTCAACAGCGCTCATTTTTATTTACTTTCTTGATTAAAAGATGATAGCTTCATCCGCCGACTGTCCCGAGAAATCGCCACTAAAGCAGGAGCTTTAATATTAGCATCGCTCTCTTTTAAACTCTCGACAATCTTAGATAATTCTGCAATTGTCGGCGCTTCAAAAACCCGGCGCAAAGGCAACTCTACCCCGAAAGCATCTCGCACTCTAGAAACAAGCTGAGTCGCCAGCAGCGAATGGCCTCCTAATTCAAAGAAATTGTCCCGGATACCCACTCGCTTTATCCCCAAAACCTCAGCCCAAATTTTAACTAAAACTTCCTCAATAGAAGTATGAGGCGCAACATAACCGCCAGCCCATTCTAACTTAATCGGCTCAGGTGCAGGCAAAGCGAGGCGATCGACCTTTCCGTTAGCCGTCACCGGTAGCGACTCCAGCACCACAAAAGCCGACGGAACCATATATTCCGGCAGTTTTTCTGCTAGATAAGCCTGCAACTGTGGCACTAATTTACGCGCTGCTTTAGCTTGTAAGGGATTGTTAGCATAAGAGCGCCAAGGACGCAAGTTATCGCGTCGGGTTTCTCGCACAAAATCTCTAGTTTCGCCCCGGGCAAACACTACATCGTAGCGCCCTTGACTGTCGGAATTAGACCAACTAATATTAACATTATACGGGACTTCCAAAGCATACCACGCTTCGGGATCTACTCCTAAATCCTCGACTTTTTCCACGGCTTTCTGCAACTGACCTGCTGTTGGAAATTTATCGACAACAGACAGCAATTCTGCCGCCTTAACTGCTGCGATTACCCGCGCATTAGGCACATTAGTAATTCTTAAAACATCCAGTTGATTTTGCAATAATATTTGTTGCACCTTGGTAACAGTCAGATTCTGATTTTCATCCAACCAATCCAGCCGTTTTTCGGCGCCCCACTCCCCTTTTGGCGATGATTTTGGGCGTGCTGTTTCAGATGAAATATGCAGAATCGCATTGTACCGAAAATCAGTTAACTCATTGTGATAAGTACCGCGAATTAATTGAATCTCTACGTCGCCAATCTGCGGAAAGCGCTGCTTTAATGCGCTAAAAAAATCTGGTTCAATAACTAACTCTGTTTCTTGAAAAATTTGCATTTGTACTCGCTGCTGCAACTGTTCGCCAGAGAGAGAAGGTTCGGCTTGATACAGTTGTACGGAAGCGTGAAAAGCTGCCAGCAACGGCAAGCTGCGGACATCTCCGATGAATATAAAGCCGCCGGGAGCAGTTGCTTTCACCGCACCTTCTAGCACCTGCACGAGATAGTCGATATTCGGGAAATATTGCACGACAGAGTTGAGAATTACTGCGTCAAAAGCTGCTGTCTCTACTCCTTCAAAGTCTGTCGCCATTTTCTGAAGCAGCGTTACATTAGCTAATTGTTGATTTGCCAAGTGCTGCTGAATATAGTTGAGCGAAATAGGTGAAAAGTCGGTGCCGCAATATTGAGTGCAGCGAGAGGCAATTTGGAACAGCAACAAACCTGTGCCGCAGCCAATTTCTAACACTCGGCTAGGCTGCAAAGCTAAAATTTGGGCGGCTTGATTGTTCGCCCAGTCGCGCACCTGTTCTGCTGGGATTGGCTGATTAGTATAGCTGCTATTCCAGCCGACAATGTTAAAGGTTGGATCTGACTCAACAGCAGGTTGATTGTAAGTTTCATTGTAGAGCATTTGCCACTGCAAAACCTGTTCGTCTTGCAATTGCATTATTTGGCTTTTTTCGCGGGCAACGCTATATTCTGCATTCAGGGCAATATAAGCTACTAAACGTTTATCTCCCTGTCCATCTTCAGAAGCTATTGCTACAGTTTGCTGCACGGCCGGATGTTGAGTTAATAGTGTCTCGATTTCTCCTAATTCGATGCGGAAACCGCGAATTTTTACTTGTTCGTCCATGCGTCCTAAAAATTCAAGGTTGCGATCGCCTCTGTAGCGCACTAAGTCGCCGGTTTTGTAAATTCGCTCTCCTGAATTTGGTTTAAAATGATTGACAATAAAGCTTTGTGCGGTTAAATCTGGGCGGTTGAGGTAGCCGCGAGCGAGTCCGTTTCCGCCGATGTACAATTCGCCAACAACGCCGATCGCCACTGGCTGCAAATATTTGTCTAATATGTAGATTTGAGTGTTAGCAATGGGGCGACCAATTGTCGGGGCGATGTCTGTTTGCTCTGTTACAGGAATATAACCGGAAGTTGTGACGACGGTGTTCTCGGTTGGGCCGTAATTATTTACTAGCTTAAATGGATGGGATTTTAAAGGATGTTGTTGCAGTTTTTCGCCGCCTGTGAGCAAGATTCGTAACGCTGTTGTTTGAGGCCAATCTAATAGCAAAACTTTCTCGGCTAAAGGTGTTGGCAAAAAGCTAATTGTGATCGCGTTTGATACTAACCAGTTTTGCAGTTTTTCAGGATCTCGCCTGATGTCCTCTTCTGGAAAGTAGATGCTAGCTCCCGCGGCGAGATAAGGCCAAATTTCCCACCCGCAAGCATCAAAGCCGATCGCTGCAATTTGCGTTGCTCGATCGCCCGCTGACACCCCAAACTCTCTTTGATGCCAAAAAACGAGATTTAACAAGCTCCCGTGCTCAATTTCAACTCCTTTCGGCTTTCCCGTGGAGCCAGAGGTGTAAATCGCGTAAACCAGATTTTCGGCCGTGGTTGCGCTGGTGGGATTGTCGGCAATTTCTTGGGAAATCATCTCCCAGTCTGTGTCTAAACAAACTATCTGTAAATTGGGCGAGCGCAAATTCTCTACCCATTGCTGCTGAGTTAACACAACAGATAATTCAGCATCTTTTAGCATAAAGCTCGATCGCTCAGCAGGATAACTCGGATCTAAAATTAAGTAAGCTCCTCCCGCTTTCAGGATACCCAACATCCCCACCATCAGATCGAGCGATCGCCCGCAGCAAAGCCCGACTAAAACTTCCGCCCCAACCCCAATTTTTTGCAAATAACGTGCTAGTTGGTTGCTGCGGAGATTTAGCTCTCGATAGGTGACTCGCTCCTCTCCAAATACCAGCGCCACCGCATCCGGTGTCCGATCGGCCTGCATTTCAAATAGCTGATGGATGCACAAATCTTGCGGATAATTTGCCTGAGTATTGTTGCATTCAACTAACAAATGATCGCGCTCTTTGGCGCTCAAATATTGCAAGTTTGCTATGCGCTGTTCGGGATTTGTCACAATGCTTTCTAACAGAGTTTGAAAATGCCCGATCATGCGGGTAATCGTAGCTTCATCAAATAAATCGGCACTGTAAATAACCATGCCGCTGATGCCCAGAGAGCTATCAACCCACAGCTTATTGCTGGGCGATTGGTTGCTTCCCGAACTGTTGGGCGATCGCTCCCACAAATGAAACTCCAAATCAAACCGCGCTGTACCCACATCTAACTGCTGCGGGCTGAGTGTTAACTCTGGCAATTCTAACCGATTCCCCGGCGCGTTTTGCAGCGCAAACGCCACCTGAAATAAGGGATTTTGGTTCAACGCGCGATCGGGGTGCAGTTCTTCTACTAACTTCTCAAACGGCAAATCTTGGTGAGCGTAAGCTCCTAATGCTACCTCTTTGACTCGGTTTAAAAGTTCCCGAAAAGTTGGATTTCCCGACAAATCTGTACGCAACACCAAACTGTTGACAAAAAACCCGATTAATGCTTCAATTTCACTACGGTTGCGATTGGCGATCGGCGAACCTACAACAATATCTTCTTGCTGCGCGTAATGGTAAAGCAACGTTTTAAAAGCTGCCAGCATTGTCATAAACAGCGTCACTCCTTCGCGCTGGCTCAACGTTTCTAAAGCCTCGCTCAGTTGTTTTGGCAGTTGCCAAAATTGCCTTTTGCCTCGGTAACTTTGAATTGCTGGCCTGGGTCGATCCGCAGGCAAATTTAGCATAGAAATGCCGTTTAATTGGTGTCTCCAGTAAGCAAGCTGCGTTTCTAAAACTTCCCCTTGCAGCCATTCGCGCTGCCATTTTGCAAAATCAGCATACTGGATCGACAAAGCCGGTAAAGGCGAAGGTTTTTCGCTAGCAAATGCCGTGTAAAGCGCGTCTAATTCCTGAATTAGCACTCCGATAGACCAACCATCGGAGACAATATGGTGCATATTCAGCATTAATAAATATTCGGCATCATCTAACTGCAATAATGTGACTCGCAGCAACAAGTCATTCGACAAATTGAAAGAGCGTTGAGCTTCCTCAGTGGTGAGCCTGTTTGCTTCAGTTTGTCGAGATTCCTGTGGCAAGTTTCGCAAGTCCACTACATTAATCGGAAGGTGGAAAGCGGCAGCTATTCTCTGAACAGCTTGGCCCGAAACTACTGCTAAAGTCGTGCGTAAAGCTTCGTGGCGGCGCACAATTTCATTGAAGGTTTGTTGCAGCGCCGAAAAATTGAGCGAACCTGTCAAACGCAATGCTGCGGGAACATTATAGAAGGGATTGTTCGGTACTAATTGGTCGAGGAACCACAAGCGCTGCTGTGCAAAGGAAAGCGGGAGATTTCCGTCCCGCCCCATAGGAACGATCGGTGTAGAAGTAAAACTAGAAGTACGATTAGCTGCTTTTAAAAATGAAACTATTTCGGTTTTTTTCTGAGAAATTTCGGCGCGCAGTTCGGGTGTAATAATTCCTTCTGGAGCGTTGCAGCGCAGGCGAGATCCCTCAATAAAAATATTAATATCTAGACTGCGAAGGTAAGATAAAAACTCAACTAACTCCACCCTGACAGAATCTCTGGCATTTGGCGATGAACTCGATATTTTTGGATCGGGCATTTGGAGTCATCCTGTCATTACTTGGGCAAATCAATCAAAGAAATTCCACCAGCGCACAAGTTAAGAGCTTAACTTACCCCTTGCCGACTGTGGCCTAACCTAAGTATGATTCTGTTTGAATCCGCAACCAAAATCCTACCCAAGGTTTCAGCTTATGCCGTTCATGCCCTTCAATTTCCTGTTTCTATGGCTCGTGGGACTGCTGTCCATCGGCGTACTTGGCGGAGGTATATACATTCTCTATGAATATTACATCGGCGAACTTGTAGGGATTTCCTACTTAGTCAGCGGAGTCTTGATGCTTCTTTGGTCTGTTGGCGGCCGCTTTATCAGTTTGCCGTTGTTCCGCCGCCCCGGTGCTGACGAACCGAAGCCGACGCGGACGGGTACGGTGCAGCGGGTAGAGAGGCCTGATGGCACTATTTTACAAGTAGAATTCTACGGCCCAGAGGACGGACAGCCGATTATCCTCTCACATGGTTGGGGGCCCAACAGTATGGTTTGGTATTACGCGAAACGGCAACTAACCGATCGCTTCCGAGTGATTGTTTGGGATCTTCCAGGTCTAGGAAAATCCACTCGACCAAAAAACAGCGACTACTCCCTAGAAAAATTTGCCCGCGATCTCGAAGCAGTCATTGCCATAGCAGGAACTAAACCTGTTATCCTACTCGGACACAGCATAGGCGGCATGATTTCTCTAACATTCAGTCGGCTTTTTCCAGAACTTCTCGGTAGTCGAGTAGCTGGTTTAATTCTGGTAAATACGACTTATACTAATCCCCTCAAAACCGCTATTTTTAGCGGTTTATTACGCGCTTTGCAAAAGCCGCTGCTTCAACCTATGCTCTACCTCACCATAGCTCTTGAACCCATTATGTGGGGAATGACTTGGCTGAGCTATCTCAATGGTTCACTGCACATCAGTGTAGAATTATCGGGATTTAAAGGCACTGAAACGCGCGGTCAATTAGAGTTCTCAGCTTTTTTATCAGCCTTGGGTTCTCCCGGCGTTCTCGCTCGCGGCACACTGGGAATGCTCAAATTTGACGAAACCAAAACTTTGCCATCAATTGACATTCCTGTGTTGGTGATATGCGGCGATTCAGATATCGCCACTACCCCCCCAGCTAGCCTGCGGATGAAAGCAGAATTACCTCAAGCAGAGCTAGTTACTATACAGAAAGGAGGACACATGGCATTAATCGAGCATAACCAAGAGTTTGCAGAAGCTGTCAGGGCATTCTGCACTGAAATTTCGTGACTAAAAATGTGAGTTAAAATCCTGTATTTTCTGGCTGGGGATACCCTATTTTTCTTCTTAGTCTTAATGTCCCAAACTAAAAAAGAATTTTAGGTAAGTTGATAATAAAGCTTGTCCCCTTGCCCTCTGCACTTTCAACCGCAAGTGTCCCTTTATGGGCTTCAATAATACTCTTTGCTAAAAATAATCCTAATCCCCAGCCGGTTTGCTCCTCGGCACAGATGGTTCGACGAAATTGTTGAAATAGGATGGATTGAGCGTCTAGGGCGATCGGATTGCCTTCATTATGGATACTAAGGCTGATCTGCGTTTCAGTTTGCTGGAGCGTAAGTGTAATCGGCGTAGTAGCATTACCATATTTCACAGCGTTAATTGCTAAATTTTCAATCACCCGCCGTATTTCTTTACGGCTGCAATAAGTCCTAATTTCAGACTCAGCTACCAAAATAAACCGCTCTCCATACGTGAAGCTCAAATCTTGTACTACCTCTTGGACTAGCATCTCAAAATCGCATTCTTCAAATTCAATCTTTAAGCTCTGCCCTGCCCGCAGCCGACTCGCATCCAGCAGATTTTGAATCATCGAATCCACCCGATTGATCGCACTGAGCATCCTCGTCGCCACATCCCTATGGGTGTCTCCTCGTTCAAGCCGCCGCAGAGTTAGTTGAGTTCCCATTTTTACAACACTAATGGGATTTCTGAGATCGTGAGTTAGCGTCACCATAAATAATTCTTGAATATCTCGCAGCGTTTCGGAGAATTGAGTGGCCGCGTCATTAACGGCTTGCTCAATGGAGCCGATAATAATGTCTCGATCCTCCACTCCTAAAGGTGCTTCTTCTTCTAAAACTTGAAATATTACTTGACGGAGGAGGTGATACTCGAAAATTAGGTTAGTCATGGAGTAGTCAGCATACCCGGCCCGTTCATGCCCATGCAGCTTGCCAATTCGGGTACTTTCTACCTCGTCGGCTGTAATTCGGGCAGGTGTCCTGACAATTCTGTTTGAGAGTTCATCTACCAGTTGGTTTAAGTACAGAGGTAGGGAATCTTGCAAGACAAGAGAATTTTGATGCGTTGATGCACCGACTTCCTCACGCGCCCGCTTCTCCCACATCCCCATAATTTTTTCAGAATTTTGTTTAAGACGGTCAGACGCTTGGTTGGACATCGTTTCTAATTTTATGGATGAGTGGCTGTTGAGAGAAGATTTTCTCCCTTATTTATAAGGCCCCGCAAGCAGTTTTGCAAGTATCTAGGCAGCCTCAGCGTTTAGGAGGTTAGCAAGTAACAGGTCTAAATCTCATCGTGAAGCAGGCTTGAATATCAGTTCCCATTGCGGTAATTTCTACCGACAGGGCAGATGCCAATTCCACAAAACAATCCAAATCATCCCGCAATTATGTAATACCGATTTAATGTGAAGTTGCATATATTTCGATCCCCCTAAATCCCCCTTAATAAGGGGGACTTTGACCAAGCTCTTGTCCCCCCCTTATTAAGGGGGGTTAGGGGGGATCAGATTCTATGCAGCCTCATATAAAATTGGTATAAGGCCTTAAAATTCCACATCTTCTCGCTCATTTTCGTCGGTTCTGGGAGTATCCAAACCTTTCGCGGCCCAGCGCATTGTTTCAATGTATTTTGCCAGACTCGCCACAGTCGGAGCCTCAAACAAATTGCTGACCGATAACTCGACTTGCAAAGCGTCTCGGATGCGAGAAATCAACTGAGTTGCTAGCAGGGAATGCCCGCCTAGTTCAAAGAAATTATCGTAGATACTAACCTGCTGTTTTCCCAAAACTTTAGCCCAAATTTTCCCGATCGCATTTTCGAGCTCAGTCCGAGGCGCTACATAATTTTCTGTTATATCCTCGCTGTCTGTATCTATATCAGGCAAGGCGCGGCGGTCTACTTTGCCATTAGGCGTCAGTGGCATATTCTCCAACACTGCATAAGTTGCAGGAACCATATATCCTGGTAACTTTTCTTTCAAAAATTGGCGCAAGTCACTTGACTTTAGATGGTGAATTTCTGATTTTTCATTGAGGCCGTCAGGAATAACATAAGCTACCAAATGTTTATCGTCGGGGATGTCTTCCCTCACAATTACTACTGCTTCGCGCACTTGTGGATGCTGGCACAAAGCCGCTTCAATTTCTCCCAACTCGATGCGGTAGCCGCGAATTTTTACTTGGTCGTCAACGCGGCATAAAAACTCGATGTTGCCGTCAGCTAAATAGCGGCCTAAATCACCTGTTTTATAAAGGCTAGAACCCAATTTTTTGCTAAAAGGATTAGGGATGAATGCAGCAGCAGTTAAATCAGGCTGGTTGAGGTAGCCTTTCGCTAGTCCGTCACCGCCGAGGTACAATTGACCTATAACACCGATCGCCACCGGCTGCAAATCCGCATCGAGGAGATAAATTTGCGTGTTGGCGATCGGGCGGCCGATGGGGATAGATGTTGCGGTTTCGGGTACGTCTTGCACGCAATAATAAGCCGAAAATGTGGTATTTTCTGTAGGTCCGTAAACGTGAATTAATTGAGTGCTTGGGTTTTGTTTTAGAAGTTTTTTAACCCATCTCATATCGACCGCTTCTCCGCCAAACAACAAGCAGCGCAGCGAATTAAAAGCTTGCGGTAAAACTCTAGCAATTTGTTGAAATAAGGCAGTTGTTAAAAACAAAACTGTGATGCCTTGTTGGCGCAGTTCTAAGGCTAAATCGTGAGGCGAAAGGGTAATATTTGTGCTAATTCCCACGAGTTGAGCGCCGTTAAGCAAGGCTCCCCAAATCTCGAATGTGGCTGCATCGAATGAAGCGTTTGATGCTTGGGCAATTTTATCGGTAGGTTCTATTTTTATATAGTTGGTGTTGAGTACCAGCCGATTTACTGCTTTGTGGATGACAGCAACTCCCTTGGGTTTTCCTGTTGAGCCAGATGTGTAAATAACGTAAGCTAGGTTGTCTGCTGTTACGGTGTTGGCGGGATTTTCAGCGCTTTCTTTGGCTATGTGTTCCCAGTCGCGATCGAAGTAAATCACCGAGTTTGAGAAGTCTCGGAAATTCTCAATCAATTTATCCTGAATTAGCAAGACTTTAACTTGAGCATCTTCCAGCATCAAGTTTAGCCGATCGCGCGGATAGCTCGGATCTAACGGTAGGTAAGCTCCTCCCGCTTTCAGTATAGCCAACATCCCGACAATTAGGTCGATCGATCGCTCTGCACAAAGCCCCACTAAAACCTCCGCCCCCACGCCGAGTTTTTGTAGGTAGCGCGCCAGTTGATTGGTGCGACTGTTGAGTTCTCTGTAAGTGATGTGCTGGCTGTCGAAAGTTAGGGCGACATCCTCCAGATGGTGCCGGGCTCGCTCTTCAAATAACTGATGAATGCACTTATTTTGAGGATAATCTGTCCGAGTATCGTTCCATTCTCTGAATAATTGATTCACTTCATCCTCGCTCAATAAAGGTAAGTTAGCGATTCTTTGTTCTGGATTAGCAACAATGCTTTCCAGCAGTGTTTTAAAATGCCTCAGCATTCGGGCGATCGTAACTTCATCAAATAAATCTGTATTGTACACAGCTACGCCTCGGAGCCCTTCCGAATCTTTCCACTGTTCGCCGTATCTGCTCCTAAACTTATCCGCAGCTTCCCACAAATGCAGCTCTAAATCAAAGCGGGTTGTTTGAGTCTCCAAATGGAAAGAACTCAACTTTAATTCGGGCAATTCTAGCTCGTCCACAGGCCCATTTTGCAGCCCGAATACCACCTGAAACAGCGGGTGGCGATTCAACGATCGCTCTGGGTGCAATTCCTCGACGAGCTTCTCAAAAGGCAAATCTTGGTGAGCATATGCTCCCAGGGTTACTTCCCGCACCCGGCCCAAAAAATCTCGAAATGTCGGGTTTCCCGAGCCGTCTGTTCGCAGCACTAAAGTATTGACAAAAAAACCGATTAATGCTTCTATTTCGCTCAGGTTGCGATTGGCGATCGGCGAACCGACAACAATATCTTCTTGTTGCGAGTAACGGTAAAGCAAAGTTTGAAATGCTGCGAGCACTGTCATAAATAAAGTCGCTCCTTCTCGCTGCGAGAGCGCTAAAAGTGCGTCCTTCAGCTTTTTCGGCAGTTCTAAATATTGAGTTTTTCCGCGATAATTTTGCCTAGCTGGTGCAGGGCGATCTGTGGGCAAATTTAACATAGAAATCCCGTGCAGTTGCTGCCGCCAATAAGCTAGCTGAGTTTCTAATACTTCACCTTGCAGCCATTCGCGCTGCCACTCGGCAAAGTCGGCATATTGAAGTGATAATTCTGGCAGGGGAGAGGGCTGTTGATTTATCAAAGCTGTATAAATAGCTTCTAGTTCTCGAATTAGCACGCCGATCGACCAATCATCGGAGGCTATGTGGTGCATATTTAGCAAGAGAATATGCTCCCTATCTGTCAGCCGCAGGATGGTGACTCGCATCAGCGGCCCCCTGGATAAATTGAAAGGGCGAAGAGATTCTGCCGCGGAGAGTTTCTTTGCTTCTGTGTGCCGTTGTTCTGGCGGCAAATGTTGCAGTTCTAATAGTGTTAAATTAGTCTTGAAAGCGGCAGAGATTATCTGCACTGGTTGACCTGATACCGCTGCAAAAGTGGTTCGCAAAGTTTCGTGCCGCTGCACTATTTCGTTGAAGGTTTGCTCTAAGGCTGTTAAGTTGAGCGCACCAGTTAAGCGCAGTGCTGTTACTACATTATAGAAAGGGTTTTCCGGTGCGAATTGGTCGAGAAACCACAAGCGCTGCTGGGCAAATGATGCCGGAAAGACACACACTTCCGCATCCTCAGAAATATTCAGTCTTTCTATATCGTTTGTAAAGGAATTGTCATAAAATTCGGAGGCCATATCTGTTGCTCTTCGGGGATGGGATGTGTTAATTTTTTGATGCGTGGGGTTGGTTTTTGAGGGTGCGATCGTCTCTTAAAACTTTCGCGAGCAAAAGATCGGAACTGTTAACATCATAAATCTGGGTGCGGGAGTGCGGGAGAGACGCGGGCAAAAGAAACCGAGTTTCTGACCGCATGATCAAGTTATCCGTTGAGGGGCTAGGAGTGCCACCCCCCAATCAAATTTAGTCGGCCAACGGACTCTTAGCCTTGTGATTCGGGTGCAATCGGGTGAGTTAGATGCGAGAATTACCGGGAGCAATTCGTGGAGAGGTCAAGCTGTAGTATGATTTCTAATTGCACAAAGTGTTCTTGGGGGGATTCCCTGCGGGATAGCTTTGCTTCACGCAATTTTCTCACATTTCTAGCTTAGCGACTACGATTGATTAAACAGTGTTCGCAATCTCTTAGATCAACTCACTATAACTTGCGACCTGATGCAGGCAAAATACTTAAGAACACTGAACGTGCAGTTTAAATTAGAGGTTATAGGCTAATGGCGCAGCGGAACGTATACTCGTCAAAGGACGAGCCAGAGGATGCACAATCAGCAGAAGAAGTCCTCCACTCAGTAATGCAAGAACTGGACGCTTTGCATCAAAATGTCAAAGGCCAGTTAAATCAAGACATTACTCGGCTGCAAACTGAAAAAAATCACCTGATTGAAGATATTGAAGACCTGCGGGAGCAATATCGCAAATTGCAGTCTCAGCAAATGGAATCTCTGTCTGGGCGATACATTCAGCAGCAGCAATTGTGGCTGAAGCAGTTGGCTCAAGTTTTGGCTCACAATTTGCAGGATTTGTTGGTGCAGCGGTTCAACGAACTCAGTGCTAATTCGGGAAATTCTCTCAGCAGCCCTATTCCCAGCGGCGAGTTCCCGATACCCTTGCCACCGAGCAACTACGACGAACGGGCTTCGCAGTTGCTGGCGGCGCTGGATGAAAGGATCGATCGCAGTTTCCAGATGCTGGAACAAGATTTAACCAGTTACGAAAGCGAGCTTTCGGTGCGGCTCAACAACATGAAAACCCTGGAACTGCAAGGGGAAGAGCTGTTACAAAATCTCGTAAACCGCATCAGGGAAGAACTCGAAGAAGAAGAAGCATATCTTGAGAATCCTTTCGATGCTCAAGATTCCTATGTCGAGGAATCAACTAATTCTGTTAATTCTGTCCGCCCGCATTTTCTGCCGCCAACACCTGCGGAAACGCCGCGAGAACCCGTGCCACAGCCTTCTTCAGCGCCTGCTGCAACTGTTAAAGCATCTTCTCAAGTACAGACAGGTTTGGTGCTGGCTTTGTCTTCGGCGGTGGTATTGTCGCTGTTTAATGTTTGTTTAAGAATTCTGATTAAAGGCAAAAATCCTCGGATGGTTTTTGGGTTGTTTGAATTTCCGGGGGTGGTGACTCCAGGTTTTGGAAATTCTTTGTTGATTTTGTTGATGAGGCTGATCGTAGTGATGGCTTTGATGCCGATATTGGCGACATTTCTGTATCCTTCTGTGTGGAAAGATATTAGGCGGTTGTTCGAGTCGGGCGATCGAGCTTTGTGGAGTAAAGTTTTAGGAAGCGCATTTTTTCTGTTTTTGTCTCAGGTTTTGATTTATTTGGCGATCGGCAATATTCCGGCGGGGATTGCGATTACGATTTTCTTTATTTACCCGATCGTCACCGTACTGGGTTCTTGGATATTGTTTGGCTCTCGCCCTAGCAAAGTCGGCTTTTTCGCGATAGTCGGGATTACCGCAGGTCTGATTTTAGCTGGGTGGCCGAGTTTTGCTGCCCAAGCTCCGGGCGGCGGCAATGTCGGGGTGGGAGTCACGGCGGCACTGGCTTCTGGGATTACCTTTGCAGGTTACGTATTGCTGACGCAAATGGCCGCGGGCAAGCTGCACCCAATTCCATTTAGTTTAGTTAATTTCGCCGCGATTTTTGTATTTTCCTCCCTGAGTTTGTGGGTGCCACTGTCGGAAAATTTTTCTCCTAAAATCGACCAAAATGTTTGGCCGGGTTTGATTTTGGGAGGTGTTGTTTTAGGGGTGCTGACGCTGTTTAGCTATCTTTTGAATAATTTTGCCATCCGCTTTGCGGGGGCAGCCTTAGCGTCAGTAATTGGCACTTTGGGGCCGGCAATGACCGCACTCTTCGGTTTTCTAATTATCAATGAGAAGTTGCAGCCTGTGGCAATTCTAGGCATGGCTGTAGTGACGTTGAGCGTGGCTGCTATGAGTGTAGAACGCATAACGGCTCCTCAAAAGAAGGCTAGTTAAGGCAAGAATTTGGGCGATCGCCCATTCCAAAACCCGGTTTCTTCAAGAAACCGGGTTTCTCTATGCCGAGACAATATCAATAGGCTTATTGCATAAATCTTTGATTGATAGGGAAACCGCAGAGGCATTTCAAGATAGGAGAACGAATGCCTACAATTGGAGTCTAAACAAGAGAAATAACCACTCGAAAACCCACAATACTAGCCTTACAATCCGGCTGATATCTGAGGCGACACGCGCTGCGACAATTCGGAGGATTATCGTTCCAAGAACCGCCCCGCAACAACCTCAGCGAAGAGTCGCCGTCAGATTCCCAAACGCTACCATCAGCAGGCGCACCGTTATAATTATTGTGCCAAGAATCCGCGCACCATTCCCAAACATTTCCGTGGAAATCGTACAATCCAAAAGCATTAGGTTTAAAACTGCCAACATCTGTCGTTTGAAAGCGATAAACTCCCTTCGGCGCATCAGCGTAATTAGAATTTCCGTTGTAATTGGCTAACTCGCTGGTAATCGTTTCCCCAAAGTGAAACGGCCCCGTAGTTTGCCCCCGGCAAGCATATTCCCATTGGGCTTCGCTAGGCAAGCGATAATTCTTACCAGTTTTGCGAGAAAGTCTCGCGCAAAACTCCAAAGCCTCGTACCAAGATACATTTTCTATAGGTCGATTTGCACCTTTAAAACGGGCAGCATCGGGATTGAGAAATATTTTAATTTCCGGCAGCGCCGCCACTGCTTTCCACTGGGCCTGAGTGACTGGAAATTTGCTAATATAGAAAGATCCTAAAGTTACTGGGTGCTGCGGTTTTTCGTCGCTGTCACCCCGCTCTTTTGGAGAACCCATGAGGAAAGTACCGCCAGGAATAGATACCATTTGCATGACTATACGGCTACCAAGAGGTTCTTCCAAAAAACGCGCTTTACCGCTGTTAAGGTTAGTTGGCTGCCCGCGCTTGTCTACTGTCACTACCTGAAATTCAAAAGTGCTTTTGACAGCCGCAATTCTCTGCGATGCCTTGTTATGAGGCGGATTGGTGTTGGATTTTACCCTGGGATTAACAGAGATATTGCTATTGATTGGCCCGCTGTGATTGAGCGGAGTATTAATAGCAAGTAGCCCTCCCTTTGTCACAGCAGAATTTAAAGCAAGTGGGCCTCCCTTGGTCACAGCAGAATTTAAAGCAAGTTGTCCTCCCTGGACAAAAGGGGGTTGGGGAGGTAAAGAATAGAGATTTAAAGCTTTGATTACTTCATCAGCCGATTGATATCTATTTTTGAGATAATCTTCAGTTAACTTATCTAAAATTTTTGTCAAATCGCTGCTGACTTTTGTGCTGGCGGGCAACCGTTCTCTCCAAACCCAGCCGCCGTTTATGGGGTCATAAAGGTCATCGGAACCGTCAACTTTTGGCAAGCATTGAGTTAGCAGTCTTAGGCAAGTTATCCCCAAACTGTACAAATCGCTTCCGGGGAAAACTTGACCGCGCATTTGTTCTATCGGCGAATATCCGGGCGTTCCTACCGTCGTGCCTACTTTGCTCATCAGGGAGCCCGTCACTTGTTTGGAAATGCCAAAATCTATCAAAACTAACTCTCCGCGCCCTCCTCTTCGGAAAGCTGAATTGCGAAAATTTCCCGCCTTTGGCAGAGATGAGCTAACAGAGGTGCGGCGGCGCATGATATTCTCAAGTTTGATGTCTCGGTGAATGACATTGCGATCGTGCACAAATTTCAAAATCGGCAGTACATCTGCCAACAACTGCCAAATTTTTTCTTCGCTAAAAACACCCTGCTGAGTTAATTCTGCTAGTAAAGTTTGCCCCTCAATCAACTCTTGTACTAAATAAAGTCGCTTGTCTTGCTCAAAATAAGCAATTAATCGAGGAATTTGGGGATGTTCGCCGAGTTCGTAAAGTCGTTTTGCTTCTGCTTTAAACAATTCTGTCGCTTTTTCAAGTGCGGAGGTTCCTTGAAATTGGGGTACAAACTGCTTAATTACGCAGGGATCGTCCATGCGATCGGTATCTACCGCTTCATAAGTTCTGCCAAATCCCCCTTCCCCCAACAGTCTAATCACGCGGTAGCGGTTTCTGAAGAGAGGCGTGAGGTCGGACTTGCCGCAACTTTGACAAAATTTAGAGTTGTCGGGATTGAAAGGATGAGAACACGCGGGATTAGAACAGTAGAACATATCTGGGAAGAAATGATCCGGTTAAGGTTATGATATATCTTTTTTGCCCCCTCATGAAGGAGTAAAAATTTGCAAGCTGTCCTGCATTTAAATTTAAGCTTTCAGGCGGGCAAGATGTTAAGCTTTGTCGAGGCGGGATCTCGTGTCCAGCCCAGAAGAGTTATAAGAAATCGATTTGAAGATAAAAAATAGTAGCTCGATCGACATCCGTAGTATTTAGTATTAAATCAAACACTCTAGAATTATCGGGCTAATGTTGTGAAGCCGGCATCGACATATCGATCCACAGGTAATTTTGAAGTATTTGGTATTGCGATCGCGATCGCGGCGCGTTTGGGCTAACCGGACTGCGACAACCATTGCAACTCAACAGATAATTCATGCTTTGTTCCGGTGAGGGCGCAATGTGTTGTGCGGCAATAGCGACATAACTGTTACCATGACTTGTTCTGCCACTGTCAACTACAAGCTCTGACAATCTTATTTATGGGCGGATTTTTTAAACAGTTTGGACACAGCACCTCTCAACATATGCGGTAGTAACTTTGGTCCCGGCAAAAAAACAATCCCTAACTGCTGCATTAATCCAAGTGCATCACCCTGCCCCCAATGCTCCACGATTTTGCCGTTCTCGACTCGATCGATGTGCATAACCGCCAAGCTGATTTGTTTGCCCGTGGGCGGCAAACCTTGAAATTCTCCGAGGTGTGTTGTTGTGAATGTTCCGCACGTCACCACTTTATTGTCTGCAACCACGACCTCATCAAAAACGTGTTGACCCTGACTAAAAGCTAGATAAAACGACATCCCGAACTGCTTGAACTCCTCCCCGTCCAATGGCTTTGGCATTCCCGCCATGTGAGCAATAAAATTCGGCGCTAGAAGCTCTAAGGCTTGTTCCATTTTGCGATCGTCGAACGCTTTGTAGAACTGGAGAACGATTGCTTTGTTTTGGTCAGTCAGCATACATAATTTTGTTTTGAACTAAATTGTAACGCGACTTACGATCGTTCGATCGCCCTTAACAAAGATCGTACTCTTGGCAGAACAATAAGGGCGTTGCTTAATCAGGGTATGAAAAAAATCACTTGAAAATCCCGAATTTTTGTGAATACTGGTTTCTATGACTTGCATATTTAGCCTTTCATACCCTAAATCAGCAACGCCCAATAAGGCTAGAAACTAAAAGAGCGATCGTACCGAATTGAAGAGCGATCGCACCACTGGTAATTTTGAAGTATTGGGTATTGCGATCGAGTGTTGGAAACTACAACTCATATCGTGTCCGATTAATCAGTTATCATTCAAATTCATCTTCAAAATAACCGAGCGCCTGGAATTCTCTACAAACTGTTTGCCACATTCCTTACAGCGATAGCACTGCTTCCCCCGTCGATAACCGTTTTTGGACAACTGCTCAGATTGACAATGAGGACATTTCATTACTTTCATTACATTGCTTGACCGACCTTCCCCCACATACGGCTCTAAATACGACACCAACAAATCCTCAATCTGCTGTACCAGTTGTTGGCGATGCTGTCGATCCCGGTTGCGAAGTGCCGACAGAATGACGGCATTACTGCTGTGAACGCAAACCTCCGCTAACAGGCTGCATTGGGCCTCCCTCAAGCTGGGATTTCTTTGCTTCAAAAGACTCGCCATAAAGTCGATCGCTTCCTGAGTCATACTTTCATCGATCGACTGGAAAATCTCGCGCGCTATATAAAACTGCACAAACACCACCCGTGATACAGGCTGTTCAAACATCTCTGCAACAGCAGTGACAAGGGTATGAATCATTTCGCGCAGCGGTAACTGAACGATTTCCGACGTGTTCGCCTGCGCCCACATCCCCTTAACCCGATCGGCATGACGCAGCTCCATTGCATTAAAAATGGCCGCTTTATCAGGAAAAAACTGATACAGAGAACCGATGGCTGTCCCTGCTTTTGCTGCAATTAGATGGGTAGTCGCCTCCCAATAGCCCACCTCGTCAAACACTGCTGCTGCTGCATCCAAGATTTTTTCGACTCTTTCTTTACCACGCTGCTGTTTCGGTTGACGGCGCAAACTGCTTGACAAATGTGAATATTCTGTCATATTCTAGAAAAGCGACAAATCTCTCACAATTTTATGTCTCAAGGAGAACACCATGCAGTCTATGCTTCCCGGTGCGCCTTGGCTGTTGGCACATAAGTCAATGCTGGCAGCGAACCAACCTCGCAAAATTTCCTTGTATGGCACCGACTATGTGATGTGGAAAGATCCTGCCGGAACCATCCATGCCTTGCCCAATGCCTGTCCGCACATGGGAGCAATGCTGTCGGAAGGATGGTGCGAAGCCGAAAGCGATCGCACAAGCGGTGTCGTCTGCCCGTTCCATGCCCTGAAGTTTGATGCTGAAGGCTGCACCGTATTACCCGGATCGAATAAAAAAACATTGCCCTTACTAAAACCGTTAGATCTGATTATTCAAGATGACTTCATTTGGTCTTATGGGGAATACGATCCGCAAGTCCCCATTCCCAATGTGCTCAAGGAAATCGCAGAAACTTACTACTTCATCGGGCATACCGCCGATCGCAGCGTTGAGACAAATTTGCTGACGATGCTGCTAAATATGCACGACTATAATCATCAAAACGGCACCCACCGGGACTTGTTTAGGATTACCGATGTGGAATTTCATCAATTCATTGATGAGGGACATCAATCCCATGCGTTTTATGATATGCCTACTGCCCCTTACACTTTGGCAGAAAAGCTCAGAAAACCAGATTTGTTTTTACTGCCCAGCACCATTAAAGCGCACCTAGAAAATCATTTCCCATCCCTAGTAATTTTTCATGGAGAAATGCCATTCGGCAAAGGTGCACAGTGTCATATATTCGTACCAGAAGCCGAAAATCGGACGCGGACTTATATTTTGCTGTTCGGTCAAGCAAAGCATCCTATATTTAAGGTGTTGGGGGGGACGTATCTCAATTTTGGCAAAGTTGTGGTGGATCAAGATGCGGATATTTTAGGAAAAATTTATCCCGATACGCCTCAAAAAATTAAACTCAATAATGAAGTTGGGATGGATTGGGTACGGCGCAATTTTGAAAGTTTTCCAAATGTGAGGGAGCCTAATCTTTCAAGGTAGATAATGAAGATGGCTTCAGCGTTATGCCACGCCGATCGCTTAATCGGTAAATGTTTTTAGATTTCCCATAAAGCCATTCCAGCACTTATTTTTTTACCTAACTACTTACTTTTGGGCAACAATTGATTGAGCGCACCACACAAGTATCCCTTCACGGTGTCCCTACTTGCACCTACACCGCTCGGAAGGGTAAAGATCATCTCGACAGTTAATAGGTTCCCATCCATTGAGGCAAACACATCAATTGGCAAAGCACGCTGAAATGCTGTTGCGGGATTTTCAGCTTTCATGACACCTGCGCTCACATCAGTGCTAATAGTTTTGATGCTCTCGCGGGCCAAAATGGGTCGTAATTGGGAAAATGCTCTCTCTACCGATAACCCCTCAACCTGAACACGGGCAGAAAAGGCGGCACCATTCAAAAAGTCCCCTTTTTTTTGAAAGCTTTCTTCGCAGGTTGTGGCAACAGCGGGGGTGGCTAAACACATGAGAGCAAGAGTCAAGAGGAGCGATCGCATATTAGCTAAGGAATGAAGAAGGCAACAATTATCAACATCATGATGAACCATCATGGGATTGTTTGGCAAGAGGTGCAAGTGCCTTCGACGGTTTTTAGCATGAGTTGCAGTTGAATTAGTATTTGCTTCTATTCTAGCAACTATAGAAACAAGAATAATTAAGGCTAAAGACTAAAAGGGCGATCGCAGTGAATTGAAGGGCGATCGCCCGTAGGTAATTTTGAAGTATTGGGTATTAAGTATTGTGATCGCTAGCAACCTCAACTGATTGCCTCAATCTTTCACCGGTACATCAGCTCGATCTGAGAATTTTCATCACTATAAAAAAAGACTAGGTATTTGTTTTTTTATTGAGTGTAAAAATTGCAATTGTATCACAATAGGATTACCCCTATCTGCTTGTTATGGAAATAGATCGTGTGCCATTTCTGAATCGCCTCCGGCGCACCATGTCCTCTGCGGAAGCTTGGGGGTTTAGTGTGGTTGGATATCTGATGTGGTTTAACTTATCGCCGTTGATGCAAGCAGAAATTGGCTCCGCATCGCTGTTGGTCTGGATTCCTGGTGTTATCGTCGGAATTCTGTTTAACCTTCAAGTTCAGAGTTTGGGTGAGAAATATCCAGATGTATCTGGAGGAACACCAAATTACATCACGCGATTGCTCGATCGTTACCCTACCCTTTCCCGCTACTTGGGGATTGCCTACTACTTGGGGTGGGTTTCCTTTCCGGCCATTAATGCGATCGTCATCACAGATTTGATCCAATTCCATTTAGCACCGATGGGGCTGAATATTCCAGAAAAAGTGTTTGAGATCGGTTTTACTGCGATCGCTTACTTTGTAGCATTCAGTGGCACCCGCGCCGTCGCCATTCTTCACCTCTTTTTTGTCTTTCCTTCGATCGGCTTTTTACTCCTCTTCTGCGTTCAGGGTTTAGGCTGGCTTGCCTTTTCGCCCCAAAGCGCCGGACTCTTGCCCAGCAGCATTGATGCCATCAGTGTCCACGACTGGCTGAAATGGTACTTGTTTGCCGCTTATAGCTTCTATGGCTGTGACACAGCTTCATCCTTTGTAGCAGACAGTCTCCACCCAAAAGACACCCTCAAGGCGCTGTCTTGGGTTGCCTGGTTCATGCCTCTGGTGTTTGTCGGTGGCACTTTAGTGTTGGTGCAGTTGGCAACCGCTGCCGGTTTAGAAGGCAATTTGTACGGCAAATTCCTGGTGGCTGCCAAGCCTTTCTGGGGAGACGCTGCCCCTGTCATAGTCACTTTGCTGGTTGCGGCTAGCTGTTTGTTGGGATCTGCGACTAGCGTTTGCAATACGCCCCGCATCCTTTTCCAACTCGCGCAGGATGGGCTGTTGTCTCCCGTGTTTGGCGCAGTGTCCCGTCGGGGTGCCCTAGAACCCGCGCTGTTGCTAACCTTTATATGTAGTTTAGGATTTTTAGTATGGGGCAACACCACTCGAATTGTCGTGGTGTCAGGGGTGAGTTTTTTCATTTCTATCATGGGGTTGCACTTGGGGCTGTGGATGCAGCGCAACGATCCAGTCGTGCGTTGGGGGCGACTATCCTTAGCATTACTGGTGGTGGAGTTCATTTCCCTGGTGGTGGGTGGTGTTGCCTGGGGATGGATGGATTTAGGTATCGGGTTGCTGTTGCCGTTAGTAGTGATAGCGATCGACGCTGCGATTCTGCGGATTCCTTGGGCATATTTGCATTTACCATGGTGGGATCGACTCCATACCCAGCCAGTAACTCCTCCTAAAAACGAAGATTTTGTGGTGCTTCAGGTCGCAATTTTGATTGCGCTGATTTGTGGTGCAGCGACGATCAGTTGGCTCATCCGCTCTTGGCTGCGGGTAGAAGCCGGAACCAACAATCCCTATCTGCTGATTATTGTGTTGATGACGCTGGCATTTCTGGGAGTGGCGATTGCTTGCTGGACAACTCTGCCCCAGGTTGCTGCGATGGAAGAACTAGCAATCTCCTCGACTGCACAAGCTAAAGAACTGGAGACGACCCTAAATGAACTGAAAAAAGCTCAGATGCAAGTTATCCAAAGCGAAAAAATGTCTAGCTTGGGACAGTTGGTTGCGGGAATTGCCCATGAAATCAATAACCCGGTCAACTTCATCCACGGTAATCTCACCCACCTAGACGAATATACCCAAAATCTGCTGCAGATGATAGAACTCTATCAACAGCGCCATCCCAGCAACGATCCAGAGGTGCAAGCAATGGCAGAGGAAATCGATTTGGAATTCCTCACTGAAGATATCCAAAAGATAATTTCATCTATAAGGGTAGGAACCGAGCGAATTCGCGGTATTGTCGTCTCGTTGCGAAACTTTTCTCGTATGGATGAAGCAGACTTCAAAGATGTTGATATTCATGAGGGAATTGAAAGTACATTGCTGATTTTGCAACACCGGCTCAAAGATAAACCAGAGTGTCCAGGCGTGGTAACGATCAAAGACTATGGCAAATTGCCCAAGGTGGAATGTTTCCCCGGACAACTCAATCAGGTATTCATGAATATTTTGGTCAATGCCCTGGATGCCCTAGATGAGAGGAATACCAAACGCTCCTATCAGGAGCTTAAAGACACCCCGAACCAGATTAGGATTCGGACTTCTGCGATCGACAATCAATGGGTGGAGGTGGCGATCGCTGACAACGGCATTGGTATGCCAGACCCAGTGAAGCAGCGCATTTTTGACCCCTTTTTTACCACCAAAGCGATCGGTAAAGGTACGGGTTTGGGAATGTCGATTAGTTATCACATCATTACTGAAAAACATCGCGGTAAAATCAGGTGTTTTTCTACACCTGGCTCAGGCACTGAGTTTGTGATTCAGATCCCCATTCGGCAACAGACAATTTCAGCATTCCCCATCGCTGCTGAATCTTAACCACTTCGGGTTCAGTGCAGCTCTCAAACAATCTGAGGCGGTACAGTAATCGATGGGGGTGTCAATTACCGCCAACTGCTCGATCTGAAGCCGTAACAATCTTAGAAGCGCGATCGCCCTTAACAAATATTGCACTCTTGGGATAACAATAAGGATAGAAACCTGTATTGCAGCGATCGCACGCTCATTGAAGAGCGATCGACCGCAGGTAATTTTTAAGTATTCGGTATTGCGATCGAGCGTTGGAAACTACAACTCATCAATCGTCACTAATCCCCCCTCAGTGAACTGAATCACAAGTTCTTGCTCGTCGAGCAAAGCAGTTCCAATCAGAGGTCTTCGCCCTGTAGCAAATACACGAACTTCTCGTTCTTCCCCGTCCCAAAGGATGATTGCTTCGTGAACTGCTACTAGGACTTCACTGTTATCTGCTAAGTTTACAGGCAGATCGTACAGGAACGGCAACCCCAGTAAGGTAACTGCCTCCGGTGGCAAACATAGGTAGTCAGTGAAGCCCGTATCTATGACAAACTCGATCGGGAAAGTAGAGCCGCTTGGGAGGAGAAACGTCAACGCGACGATCGCGTGCCGATCGGTCACAATACCAGAAATCACTTGTTGACACGCTCCATTACACCACCGAACGAAGCAGCCACATTGTAACCAATACGAATGCCAAAAAGTCGAGCATACGGATGCTTTGCCATCAGACTACGTGCGGCTTTTAGCCCAGTTTTATCAACTTCGTAGTCACCTGTTTCAATATCAATGATGACCATCTTGCCAATATTCTCTTCTAATTCAATTTTTTGGCGGATGGTACTCTCATACAAATGTTTCGCACGACGAGCGACTTCTTCACGACTCAAAAGGATTGTTTGCATACATTCCCTCTTTTTTGTAACTTTTGATCCTGTTATGGATATGATAGCTCACTTACACTGCTACATAACGTTGACTGAGTAGGCACGAATTGCTCTATCTACTGTCGCAATAGTCATAACATTCTGTAAAGCTTGACCTATAAGCATTCTGTCAAATGGATCGCGATGTAATGGTGGCAGTTTAGCCAGTTGAGCTACGCTACTTTCATCCAGAGAAAGACTGACAATTTGATGAAGATCGCGCTGTTTGGGTAAATATGTTTCGGGATGATCCGGCAGAGGTAACTTACCCAACTGGTACTTGACAATTGCTTCCCAGACTGAAACTGCACTCAAATAGACCTGATTATCTGGATCGCGAATTGCATCTCGAACATATGTTGATAACTGGGCGTCACCACTGATGAACCATAAAAATATGTGCGTATCTAGCAGAATCTTCATTTACCTTCAAATGCACAGAGGATATCTTCTGGCAAAGGATCGTCGAAATCATCTGGAACAGTAAACTCGCCTGCACACAAACCGAATGGTCGCAATTGCTTGCTGCTAGAAATAGGCCTGAGTTCGGCGATCGGCTTATCTGCAAGCAGGATAATAAAAGTTGCACCTGCTTCCACTTGACGCAGAAACTTTGAAGGATCGCGCTGAATTTCGTCAACTGTCACGTTCAACATAAAAATGCCTCAGTATAAAGCTTCATGGAGAATACTCCGCCTCACTCAATTGTAGATGATGGAGCGTATGCTCCCAGTTAGGATAAGTCTTGAATCATAATTAGTGAATTAAAGAGCGATCAATCTACTGGTATTTTTAATGTATTGGGTATTGCGATCGAAGCACGATCGGTTCCTGAAAATTCTCAACTCCACTTTCAACTACCTCGATACAGTCGGCCTACAACTGGCTTGTTATATCAAGTCCGAGCAATTGCATAATTTAATTGAACTCACAAGTTATTTGATTGCCAAGATTCAGCGTTTCCTGAACTTTTTCTTTCAGCTTATTGAAGTTCGTAGAGTATTTTTCCTTTAAATTAAATAACTCTCTCAGGTCTGAGTCTGTGAAGAAGCAACTAGCCAAAGGTGATAAAGGCATTGTACCAAATCCCAAAAGCTCACCCTTAGAATCTGTATATATGGGTTTTGAGTCAACCAATTCAATTCTAGATCTCAAGGTAAGTAGACTTTTGCATTTCCTCTCAATATCATCCAATTGCTGGTAAAAAATTTGAATTTTTGACATTAACTCTCTACTACTTGGAGCAAGAAGTAAACGAGACGAGGTATCTCGCCATACGCCGCGATTTTCACTAAAGCATGATTGCCATTTTTTCGATAAAGCATCTTGATTTTGATTAAAAAGTTCCTGAAGTAAGTTGCAGTCTTGCTGTATTTCCAAGCTCAAAAGACAATGAATAGATGCAACCTGCTCACTACTTATAGATTTATCTTGATTGCTAAATATCTCTTCCCACTCCGAATAATACTTCTTGAGTAAATCACGATTATTGGGATCTGCCAAGTCATTGCATATATCTTCCCAAAACACTATATAGACAGGGAACTTATTTTCTAATTCACGCTCTTCCTTTAAAGACTGGACCAAATCTTGAAGCTTTGTATCTCTTGATGCCGTAGTTGCAATAATGTACTCACTGAGTGGAGGTGAAAAGCCTTCTGCTTTGACAATCTCTTCCTTGATTATTTTCTTGGTTAGCTTGTTATCCTCATATCTTTTACACTGAACACCTATATACTTGTTGCCGGAACTGTTTTGCCGACCATAAATATCAATACCATTTTGTGGCTGTCCACTTCTGCCATATTTCTGTGCATGATTGTCGTGCCATTTTCGTTTATAAATTTCCAATGTAATATCCTCAAATTCATCCCAAGATTTAGGTTTTGGTAAATCACTTGTGGAAGGTGTCGGCATGGCTGCTAATGTAATGTTTTTAACAGAGACTGCACTACTAGGATAGCACAACTACCAAATAATTCAGTTTCGATCGCCCCACCGAAAAAACAAATAGAAAACCCCAAACCCTATTTTAAAATAGGGTTTGGGGGTTTTCTTATATATCCAGTTTAAATCACAACTTGCTCGGCTCGATCGCAGGAGCACGCAGAGACACAGTTTTATCCGTAGCAGCCTTAGCCACCAAAGAAGGCACAGAATCGCGCAACTTTGCAGTCAACTGTACAGTAGTCGCATCGTAAACCTGAGTCAGCATCTTCGGATACAAACCAATGCCAATAATCGGCACTAACAGAGCCGCAATAATAAACACTTCTCGCGGTTCCGCATCCACCAACTCTTCGTGTTCCGACAATTCCTTATTTTCAGGGCCGTAGAAGATTTCACGCAGCATCGACAGCAGGTAAATCGGAGTCAAAATCACCCCGACAGCAGCTAGAAATACCACGCAAACCTTAAACACAGGATTGTAAGCATCGCTGGTTGCAAAACCTACAAACACCATCAATTCTGCTACAAAACCGCTCATTCCCGGCAAAGCCAAAGAAGCCATAGAACAAGCAGTCCACATAGCAAAAACCTTACGCATTTTTTGCCCGACACCGCCCATTTCATCGAGCATGAGGGTGTGAGTGCGATCGTAAGTGCAACCCACCATAAAGAACAAACTCGCCCCGATTAAACCGTGGGAAACCATTTGCAGCATTGCACCGCTAACACCCAAATCGGTAAACGAAGCTATCCCGATTAACACAAACCCCATGTGCGAAATCGAAGAATAAGCAATTTTCCGCTTCAAATTTCGCTGAGCAAAAGAAGTTAAGGCGGCGTAAACAATGTTAACCACACCCAAAATTACCAAGATGGGTGCGAAGGTAGCGTGAGCATCCGGGAGCATTCCCGCATTCATCCGCAGTAAAGCGTAACCGCCCATTTTTAGCAGAATTCCTGCTAGCAACATGTGGGCGGGTGCGGTTGCTTCGCCGTGAGCGTCAGGGAGCCAAGTGTGGAGGGGAAAAATCGGCAGTTTGACGCCGTAAGCTATTAAGAAACCTGTGTACAGGAGCAATTCTACATTGGGGGCGTAATCTTTAGCTGCGATCGCCCGCATATCGAAAGTCACCGTATCGCCGTAAAACGCCATCGTTAGCCCGCCCAGCAAAATAAACAGCGAACCGCCTGCGGTGTATAGAATAAACTTAGTTGCTGCGTAGAGGCGTTTTTTGCCGCCCCAGATTGACAAAATCAGGTAAATCGGGACTAATTCCAGTTCCCAAACTAGGAAAAACAGCAACATATCCTGTACGGCAAAAACTGCGATTTGGCCGCCGTACATTGTCAGCATCAAAAAGTAAAAAAGCTTCGGTTTAAATGTGACCGGCCAAGCAGCTAAAGTAGCCAGCGTAGTAATAAAACCAGTCAGCAAAATCAGTGGCATCGATAAACCGTCAGCACCCACCGACCAATTCAAATCGAGTTGCTGCACCCAAGTATAACTTTCTACCAGTTGCAAATCTGGATTGCTGAAGTCGTACTGAGTGTAAAAAGCGTAAACAAGTAGGGCAAAATCGATCAAACCGACAATTAGGGCATACCACCGCACCGTCTTGCCATCCTTATCGGGAATTAAAGGAATCAGCAAGGACGCAGCAATGGGAAACAGAATTGTTGTTGTTAACCAGGGAAAGTTAGCTGTATCCATTGCGTTTTAAAATGATCCATCAGTTATTAGGTTTAAACACATTTTGCCAATTTTAGCCTAAATTTTATACTTTCTTTAGACGGAACATTTTTTTTTGCTATTATTTGGACAAATTATGCGATCGCAACAGTTAATTTTAATCAAAGATTTATTTCTATTGGTTAATTGTCAATTGTGACTTATGGAGCTATTAACCTAAGACCATTTCTTAAAATATCTCCTGGTGGACACGCCACCGTGCTCATTGGTGTCAACTTAAGACTGAAGCCCATAATAAATGTCGCTTTTTTTCGAGTCTCGATCCCCCTAAATCCCCCTTAAGAAGGGGGACTTTGAGTGCTTCCAGTTCCCCCCTTATTAAGGGGGGATCGAGGCCTCATCGTCAGACAGCAGACCGGTACTAACTTTTACCTTAAGTTGACACCAATGGACAATGCCGTTTCCCTAAAGATTTAACTAACTCCCGAAACGATCGCAAAACCCAGAACTGCGACAAACACAATCAGGGCATAAAATTGAGCGCGACCGCTCTCAAAGTATTTCAAACCTTCGCCACTAACCAAGGTGATAAACCCTGTCAAGTTGACGACACCATCGACGACTCGCAAATCCACTTCCATGACTTGCCGCGCTAAACGGCGGCTGCCTTTGACAAAGAGAAATTCGTTGATATCGTCGAGATACCACTTGTTGAGGGAGAACTCGTAAAGCGGTTTGATTTTTTGGGCGATCGCACTTGCGTCAATTTTACGGCTCAAATACATCAGAGAAGCCAAAGTAATGCCCAGCAAAGCAATACCTACAGAGCTTCCGCCCATGATTAGAAATTCCGTCAAATTGAACTCAGCAGCGTGTTCCAAAACTTCCTCGAGAGACTCGCCAGGAGCACGAACAAACTGCTCGAAATAATTGGCAAACGGCGTACCGAGAAAACCGATAAACACAGAAGGTACTGCCAGCACCACTAACGGCAGAGCCATTGTCAGAGGAGATTCGTGAGGCAAATGGTCGTGCTCATCGTGACTGTCACCAGTTGATGCCAATTCCTTAACGTTCATCGCTCCAGGGCCGAAAACAACACCGGGTTGCAACAGTTGCCGCTTGATGGCGCTGTCATTTCCTCGGAATTCGCCCTCAAAGGTGCTGAAATACATCCGGAACATATAAAACGCGGTCATCCCGGCCGTCAGCCAGCTAACAGCCCACAGAGCGGGATTTGCTGCGAAGGCGCTGGCGAGGATTTCGTCTTTTGACCAAAAACCAGCAAACGGCGGAATTCCGCAGATTGCCAAATTTCCGATTAAAAAGCAAGAAGCGGTAATCGGCATATATTTCCGCAAGCCGCCCATGACTCGCATATCTTGAGCGAGTGCAGGGTTGTGGCCTACAACTGCTTCCATACCGTGAATCACTGAACCTGAACACAGGAACAGCATTGCTTTGAAGTAAGCGTGAGTCATCAAGTGGAAAAGTCCGGCACTGTAAGCGCCGACGCCCATTGCCATCACCATGTAGCCGAGTTGGGAGATGGTGGAGTAGGCTAAGCCTTTTTTGATGTCATTTTGGGTAATCGCGATCGAAGCACCCATAAATGCCGTAAAACAGCCTGTACAGGCAATCAAATTCATGACTGCCGGCAGCCCCTCAAACACCGGGTACATCCGAGCGATCAGGAATACGCCGGCGGCTACCATCGTGGCGGCGTGGATTAGAGCCGAAATCGGTGTCGGGCCTTCCATTGCGTCTGGTAGCCAGACGTGGAGGGGGAATTGAGCGGATTTGGCTGCTGGTCCCAAAAATATCAGGACGCCGAAGATTGTCGCCAGAGTCGCCGAAAGAGCACCGGATTCGACTAAGGAGTGCAGGCGTTCGCCCATCACCTCAAATTCAAAGCTGCCGGTGGCCCAGTAAATGCCGAGGATGCCCAGCAGTAGGCCGAAGTCGCCGACGCGGTTGGTGACAAAAGCTTTTTGGCAAGCGTCAGCAGCGGGTTTGCGATCGTACCAAAATCCGACTAGCAGGTACGAACACATACCTACGAGTTCCCAAAAAATGTAAATCTGAACGATGTTCGGGCTGATTACGAGACCCAACATCGACGCGCTGAAGATGCTCAGGTAGGCGTAAAAGCGCACGTACCCGTCATCGTGCGCCATGTAACCGTCGGTGTAAATCATCACCAAAAAGGCGACCGTGGTTACGATCGCCAGCATTACCGCCGTCAGGGGGTCGATGATATAGCCCATATTCAGCGAGAAGTCGCCAGCAGAAGCCCACTGAATAGTGCGGGTGTAGGGTGCGTGGCCCTGTAGTTGACTCCACAGCAATGCGAAAGAGAGTACCATTGACCCTCCGAGTGCGGAGACGATTAATATCGCATTCGCTTGTCGGAGTTTGTTGGTTGCCTGGTTAAAGGTGATTAAGCCTAGACCTACTAGCATTGCGCCTGCCAGTGGCAGGACTGGAATCAGCCAAGCATATTGATAAAGCAGTTCCATGACTGATAGGTAGTTTAAAGTTTCTACTAGATATTGACAAAACTGTAAACAATTGTGACACACGGCTGCGCCACTGGGCCAAAATACTTGCTCCAATTCTTTAAGTATCGCTATACCGGAGTGCGATCGTCTCGCGCTCGCTACTTTTTTCCTCGCGAGACGATCGCACTCAACTGCGAAAATTATTATTCTCGTGCCAACAGAAACTATACGATAAATCTCACAGTCCTGTGCCTTCAAGACGGCGAGATTTATTTTGGTGTCAGATGGTTGATAGACAAATGGGGAAAGCTTTCTGCTTTCTACATAAAAGCCGAATGCCTTCTACACCAGAGCCGAATGCCTTGGGACCATTACCGGTTGGCTACTTCCTGAAGTTGCAGCCGTTGAGATGGGGAAGCTAGGTGAGCCGCGAGCATCCAGGAATCCAGAGTCCGCCGCAGTTCCTCGCGTCCTTGGTAGTCTTCCAATCTAAATCGAACTTTATCGCCCTCAAACAAAATCAGCGTGGGCAGACTTGTCAGCCGATAAGTGTGGGCCAACTTGAAACATTGATCTGCATTCACCCCTACGAGCTTGACTTTTCCTGCCCACTGTGCCTCAAAAGTCTTAAGCGTGGGGTCGATCGCGCGGCACAAACCGCACCAAGGCGCCGAAAAGTGAACTAAAACGGGGGTAGAGGCTTGAAACACCTCTTGTGCAAAAGTGCGTTCGCTAACCGACAACACCATGAGCCCTCAAAATTTAATAATTTTTTTCTATCCTAGGGATCATGCTACCAGTATATGTTCCTAGTTACACGCATCAAAAAAGGATGAATTTCCCACAACAAACCGGTAAAAATCACTACACCTACGTAGGAAGGGCGCAGAAACTCAAGCAAATCAAGGGTTTGACGCTTTTGCAGGATTGCCAAAAAAGGAATAATTGAGGTTCGAGATTTGATGGTTTCAAAGGATTCTCCAAAACGAGCCTGAAGCCGACTGTCGCCGTGCCACACTCCGAACAAGTGGTGAAGTACCAAACCGATGGAAGTGACTAGGGTAAAGCTAGTGCCAATCCACAGGGTGTGGGCCACGCACCAAATCACCTGTCCCACCATTTGCGGGTGACGGGTGATGCGAATAATGCCAGTTTCGTAGAGGTGAACTTGGGGCTTTTGGATGGCGGCAATTTCTAGGAGGTTGAAAGTTGCTGGATACAGAAACAGAAAGGAAATTGCCGAAAGTATCCAAACTGCGGGTTTAACTCCGGGTACTCCCTGTACTTGCCAAAGCTGCACGCCGTCGTAGCGATGGTTGAAAAAGTAGACAATCAGAATGACAGCTAGCGGCAAACTGACTAGGGCAAACAAAACGCGGTAAAGTCTCGGCCCGATCAGCTTTTCACCTTTTGGCCGGAGGGCTGCTAAACCGCTGTGGGCGATCGCAAAAACCAGTAACAGGCCCAGAATAACTAAGTGGGAGTCGAGCGCCAAGTCGATCGTCATTGCAAATATTAAGAAAAGTTATTGATTCTCGGCCAATTTGTGTCACAAAGTATCTATGGGAGCATTCAGCGGTTATCAGTCAGTTAACTGTTCACTGTTCGCTGTTGACTGTTGACTGTTCGCTGTTCGCTGTTCGCTGTTGACTGTTCGCTGTTGACTGTTCGCTGTTTGCTGTTCGCTGCCTACAGTCAACCGTCAACCGTCAACTGACAACTGACAACTGACAACTGACAATTTAGATATATGTCTGACCTTCCTTTCACTTTAGACCAGTTACGCATTCTCAAGGCGATCGCCTCTGAAGGAAGCTTCAAACGCGCCGCGGACAGCCTCTATGTATCCCAGCCAGCAGTTAGCTTGCAGGTGCAAAACTTAGAGAGACAGTTGGACGTGCCGCTGTTTGACCGGGGGGGGCGGCGGGCGCAACTGACCGAAGCCGGACACCTGCTGCTGAGTTACGGCGAGAAAATTTTATCGCTTTGCCAGGAAACTTGTCGAGCTCTGGAAGACTTGCAAAATCTCCAAGGCGGTACTTTGATCGTCGGCGCTTCCCAAACAACGGGAACCTATTTGCTGCCCCGGATGATTGGGATGTTTCGCCAAAAGTACCCGGATGTAGCAGTACAGCTTCACGTTCACTCCACTCGCCGCACGGCGTGGAGTGTGGCCAACGGGCAAATCGATTTGGCAATTGTTGGCGGAGAAATTCCTACCGAACTTGTAGAAGCTTTAGAAATTGTTCCTTACGCTGAGGACGAACTGGCTCTGATTCTTCCTCCGTCTCACCCGATGGTACAACAAGAAACTATCCAAAAAGAAGACCTTTACAAATTGCAGTTTATATCCCTCGATTCGCAGTCTACGATCCGCAAAGTAATCGATCAGGTGCTGACTCGCTGCGGCATAGACACGCGCCGGTTGAAAATAGAGATGGAACTAAATTCGATCGAAGCCATTAAAAATGCCGTTCAGTCGGGGCTGGGAGCTGCTTTTGTCTCGGTTTCGGCGATCGAAAAAGAGTTGCTCATGGGCGTCTTGCACAAATCTCAAATGGACGAAGTTGTGGTAACTCGAATTTTGTCGCTGATTTACAACCCCAACCGCTACCGTTCTAAAGCAGCAGAGGCTTTCAGCAATGAAATTTTGCCCCAGTTTGCTACTTATTCGACCATCCAGGAGAGGAAAGAACCCCCGGCGCTCGATTTGGGATTCATAGAAATAGCAACTCCCAACTCGGCGGGAGCTTAATCTATTAGGTCGCTGGCAGTTAGCAGTTCGCGGTTAGTTGATAAATCCAACTCTGATTTAACAATCGCTTTTTCTTCCCTCTTCCCTCTTCCTTCTTCCTTCTTCCCTCTTCCTTCTTCTTACCAAACAAAAATGGAAGTTTACTGCACCCGACCGGGCTGCCCGCGCCCTCAAAACTATTTTCCCGACCTCGATGACAGTTCGCGGCTGAAAACGGTGCAGCAAAAGTTTTGCACCGCTTGCGGGATGCCCATGATTTTGAGCGGCCGCTATTTGCCCGTGAGGTTGTTGGGTCAAGGCGGTTTTGGGGCGGCATTTTTGGCCAGAGACCGCTATACTCCCGCAATGCGGCAGTGCGTTGCTAAACTTTTGCAGCCGTCGGTAAGTCTAACTCCGCCCCAGCTAAAAATCGCTCAAACTCTGTTTGAACGGGAAGCGGCGGTGCTAGAAGAACTGGGAAACGAACATTCCCAAATTCCGAGTTTGCTCGCTTTTTTTGAGCTGACTGTTACGAGTTTGCAGCCGGGAAAAAACGATCAGTTTTTCTATCTGGTTCAAGAATTTATTGACGGTACAAATTTGGAGGATGAACTAGGTGTTAAAGGCAGGTTTTCGGAGGCGGAAACGGTGGAGGTGCTGCGGGAAATTTTGAAGGTTCTCGATTTTGTGCACTCTCGCGGTTCGATTCACCGGGATATTAAACCTGCTAATATTATGCGGGCTAAAAATGGTCGCCTTTATTTATTAGATTTTGGGGCTGTTAAACAAGTAACACAAAGTGTTGGGAGTGCAAAAGCTTCGACTGGTATTTATTCTTTGGGTTACGCTCCGCCAGAACAGATGAGCGGGCAAGAAGTTTATCCGGCAACGGATTTGTATGCTTTGGCTGTGACTTGTATTACTTTGCTGAGTGGTTTGCAGCCGACGGAGCTTTTTGATAGTTACAGAAACGAATGGAATTGGCATTCGCGGGCGCCGGTAAGTTCGCGTTTGGCTCACGTTCTCGATCGAATGTTATTATCAGCTCCCAGCCAGCGTTTTCAATCTGCGAGTGAGGTGGAAGCGGCTCTGATGTCTCGGCCTCAACAACATTCTCAACCACCTACAGTCGTGGTGGCGCCACCTCCGATACCTCTTCAACCGACTCTGCCTCCTCCTGTACGGGTTCCTGCAACACCTCCAGGAGGGCTGCAACCTTCGCAGAGAAGGACTTTTTCGATTTGGGAGGTTTTGTCGGGGGCGGCGTTTACGGGTTTTGAGGGGGGGGTGCTGGCGATCGCCCTGACGAGTTTGCTGCCCTCTCCTGGCTTGAGTATTGGATTGTTGGGGATGATTGTGGCGGGTTTGATTTACGGCCAGTACCGCAGGGCGATCGAACAAACTGAGATGTTGATTATTGGTGCAGGTACTGTGGCTTTGCTGTGGTTTTTTCCGGTTTTACAGACGGCGGCAGGTGCGATTTATCCGAATTCTCCGATCACTGGCGTGTTGTTTGTGGGATGGTTGGGTGCTTTGGGTGCGATCGCTGGCACAGCTATTTTTCGCTTGATTTATAAGTTACTTTCTAATATTTTTTAAGCTAATTAAATCGATGCAAAATCAGAAGTTGATTAACCCGAATTGGGTCATTGCTTGGGGCCCAGAAGCCCGATCCCACCCTGCAACTTGGGAAACGTCCGGTTTTGCCATAATCGGAGATCAACCCACCTTCAGCCCCAATCAGCGATTTGTGCTGGTAGGTGACTGCTGCTTTGATCGCACCCCAATTATCAAACAACATATTGATACAGATGGATTGACCGATTTGGCGATCGTCGGCCGGCTCTGGGAACAGTCAGGCGCTCAAACTTTGAGCTTACTGGAAGGACAATTTGCCCTTGCCGTGTGGGATAGAGACGAGCAAACCTTGTGTCTGGGGCGCGATCGCGTTGGAGCCAAAACCCTCTATTACACCCGTACAGGAACGACTCGCTGGATTGCGCCTCGACTGCGATCGCTCAATCCGTATCACGATCGAGAACTCGATTTAGTTGCTTTGCGCGACTATTTGTGCTGTGCATTTGTACCGGGAGCACAAACGCTGTGGGAAGCGGTGCGAGAGTTGCGGCCCGGTAGCTACCTGTACTTACCGGATATTGAGGCGCAGAGATACTGGCAGCCACAGGAGCAAATTACTAACGCCGATCGCCCTTTGGAATGGCATAGTCAACAAGTGCGATCGCTTTTGGAACAACTGGTGCAGGAAGCGCTACCAGCGGGAGAACCAGTCGCAGCATACCTTTCGGGTGGTATTGATTCCAGTTGCGTCACGGCGATCGCCACAAGGCTGCACGATCGTCCGGTACACACTTTTTCGATGCACTTTGGCGCTCAATATCCCAGCGAGATTGAATTTGCCAACATCGTCGCAGCACATTGTGGCACTGAGCACCATATTTTAGAAGTTTCGCCAAAGCAAATTTGGGAGTTGCTGCCGGAAACGCTGGCGGCGATGGATGATCCGGTGGGGGAAGGCTTGACGGTTCCCAATTTGCTGTTGGGGCGATCGGCAAAGCAATTCGCAGACGTGGTACTCAATGGCGAAGGTGGCGATCCGTGCTTTGGCGGGCCGAAAAATAAGCCGATGCTGCTCAACAGTTTGTATGGTTCGATTCAGGGTAAACCAGATCCGATCGCAGCTTACTTGACTTCGTTTCAGAAATGCTATGTGGATTTGCCACGTTTGCTGAAGCCGGAGGTTTGGGAAAAGGTGAAGAATGCGCCTTCCGTCTTTGCTGAGGAATTGCAACAGACAGAAACGACGTTTTTGAATCGGCTGATGCGGCTCAACATTGAGTTTAAAGGAGCCGATTACATTTTGACCAAGGTGAATAATCTCACGGCTGCGGCGGGGCTAAAAGCTCGATCGCCCCTATTCGATGCGCGGATGGTGGCACTGAGTTTGCAAATTCCGCCAGAATATAAGCTTTCGGGCGCGCAGGAAAAAGCGGTTCTCAAGGCGGCTGTGGCGGATTTGCTGCCCGATGTCATTGTCAACCGTCCGAAAAGTGGGATGGTGATGTCGATGCAGCAGTGGTTTTTGAGGGATTGGCAGCGGCAAGCGCGATCGTTGTTGCTGAATCGTCATGCGGCGATCGCGCCTTATCTCGATCAAACACTAATTCGCGAGTGGCTAAACTATCGTGGCGAAGTTTTTCCCCGCTATGGGCTGAAGCTGTGGCTACTGGTGACGCTAGAAATTTGGTTACAAGTGAATCGCCGTTAGTTACCCCAAATTATGGTACGGGGCCGTGCCTTTTGTCGTGTCAACTTCAGCAGTTGACGCCCAGATTTGTCGATCGACAGCGGCATTTTCCCTAGGCGGTTTTCGCTCTTGTTTATAGAACCGAATTAAACCGCAGAGGGCGCAGAGGATACAGAGAAACGGAAGAGACAGATGAATCATTCCGATGCCAACGGATTTGATATACAGTGTATTTCATAAACCTGGAATACGCTGTATATAGCAATCCTAAATCATTTGTCAATTTCTTGCTCCCTCCCCTTGGGTTCGGGGAGGGTTGGGGTGGGGTAAAAAGTTTACGACTCCTGCAAGGATTGCTTTAGCTCTCCTGCGATGATTATGGGATGTTTTGTTTCACCCTTTTTAAATTCGCCAACAGTCTCTTGAAATCGCCCGCAATTCTTAATCGGCTGCGATTCTTCAACCCGCAATTTTAACCAGCCGCATTTTTAAACCCCAATTTCAAGCACTATTTTACCAGTTACTGAGCCTGTTTCTAACAGTTCGTGAGCGGCTCGCGCTTCTTCGAGAGGGAAAGTTTTGCTGACGTGAATTTTTAGCAAGTTGCGATCGCACAAACGAGCACACTTCTGCAAAATGTGAGCCTGCTGTTCCTGTTCCTCCACCAAACCTTCCAGCATCGGTGTTAACATTAATTCCAGACTAATTCTCAGATTCCGCATTCTCGCTGTTTTCAAGTTGCCCAAAGCCGGATCGGGTTCCAAAATTGTTACCAAATCTCCATAAATCTTCACAGCCGGAATAGTTTGGTAAAAAGTTTCTCCCCCAACTGTATCGAAAGCCAAATCAACTCCTTGTCCTTGAGTCCAAGTCAAAACCTCATCGACAACATTGGTATTTTTGTATAAAATAACTGAATCTGCACCTAGGTGCTTGACAAAATTGGCTTTTTCCTCAGAACTAACAGTCGTGCAAACCTCTGCACCCTGCAACTTCGCTAACTGTACCGCGACGTGGCCGACACCGCCGGCACCAGCTTGAACCAGCACTTTTTGGCCGGCTTGCAAGCGCCCTCGATCGTACAGCGATTCCCAAGCTGTAATTAAAACTAACGGTGCCGCCGCCGCCTCAGCAAAACTTAAAGCAGCAGGCTTGAGGGCGAGAAAGCGTTCGTCTACAACGGCAAACTCAGCATAAGTACCGATCGACCCGCCCAAACCGCCATTGCAGAAAAAAACTTCGTCTCCCACTTGGTAACTTTGCACACCATCACCGACAGCCTCTACGACTCCAGCACCGTCGCACCCCAAAACGTGAGGAGTTTTCTCGGGGTAAAAAGTGCCGCGCGATCGCAACTTAGTATCTATCGGATTAATCCCCGCCGCTCGCAACCTTACCAAAACTTCAGTTTCTGTTTGTATAGTAGGCGCGGGGATATCTTGCAGTTTCAATACGGATGGGCTTCCGGGGGTTTGAAAAATGATCGCTTTCATCATGGGTGTTACACTAGATCAGATAATCCCTAGACTTTATTGTATATTGCTTAGCAAAGCAACAAAAAACTTTTTGTTTATCCCAAAGTTTATGATTGTTGGTAAAAGGCCTTACGTAGCTCGGCAGCGGCAGTTTTATAAACAGTTTGAGGAGTTATCGTTTCTGTCCATAAATCTCTACGATCGTGGTCAATATTATATGAGTAAACACTTTTTTAATTCTGGATCTAAAGTTGGTGGCAATAGAATGTTCAAACACTTATCTACCATCGTACAACCTATAGAGTTCTCTCAATCATTACCTACTAAAGTTAGCAATTTAGTTCTCAAACAAGTTGTTTGTGATGGGGAGTGTTGCCCAAAATCAAGAATAGCTTATGATCGAGATCTACGTTTATTTTCATTCTTCCCGAACCTCCCCCAATACAAACATAAAATCTGGGGAAGTCAATTATTAAGTCATAATAACCAATCCATAGAAAAAAGGGTAGGTAAAAAAAACAATGGACTACTTCATTTATTTCAAAATGACATAATAATTTCTACAAAAGCCCAAAATGTCATCCAGGTAAGGAGACGTTTTGCAACAGCGATCTACTTTGTTGAGGCTGCAAATCAAAAGCCTGTAAGGTTGGTGGATTTAAATTACCACCTCCGAACAGGTATAGATTTAGGGATTGATCGGCTCGTAGCTTTGGCATCCAATAAGCCAACATTTACTCCAACTATCTATGATAAAAAACATCTCAAATCAATCAATCAGCGTTTCAATAAGCGCCGAGCATTTTTACTGTCAAAACTTGACAAGGGAAAATATACCACGCGCCAAATCCAGCAAATCACCTTGAAGCGAAACAAGCGATTAGAAAACTACTTTCATCAAACCAGCAGTTTGATTGTCAAGCGGTTGGTGGATGATAAAACAATCCAGTTAATTATTGGCACAAGTGTGAGGGGTGAACAAAAGATAAAATTAGAAAAAAAGCATCAGAGTTTTGTGGTGGTTCCTTATACCCAGCTCGTCAAATTTATTACTTACAAAGCTGAGTTAGTCGGTATCAAGGTAATAGTTACACAAGCATCTTATACAAATAAGTGCAGTTTTTTGGATTTAGAGCCTGTCGGTAAGCAAGAGTCTTACCAGGGTAATAAAGGTAAATGTGAGTGGTTTCGGTCTTTCAATGAAAGTAGGATTAATGCTGATGTGAATGCAGCGTTAAATATGCTTACAAAAGTAAACGTAAACTCACCCTTAACTTCTCTTAGAGGAGTGCTACAACCGTATATATGTGTTTTTAGTTTCACCTGTACGGGTTGATCCTGTACGAAAAGACCAACATAAAGTTTGGTAATCTCAAGTATGGCCCGGTTTTTTGTGAACTGTTAACTCTCTTGTCGCCTTCACGGCGCTCTAACCTTGTATTCGTTACCCATCCGTGACGATACTTAGTTATTTTTAAATAGATTGGCTTCAGATAACTACAACAATTGTCGAGCGGTGCTAATCGATGTTCGATCTAGATTTATTTTTTTACTTTGAGATTCTTGCATATCTTCTGGGATTATCGGCGACTTTAGGCTTGGTGTCCGCGATTTATCTCAAGCGGCACCGAAGGCTATCTAGTCTACCGCTAGCCCACGAGCAACGGCAGTTGGGAGAATTAAAGGCCGAGGATTTATCCGCGGGATTGAAAATGCGGAAAAACTTTTTGATTTTCCCGAACTCACATCAGTGGCCGGCAACTAACAGCTTCTTGGATAAAGTTTTAGGTATGGGCCGCGCTGTATTCTTCGCCAAGCAACAGTGCCTAACTGTGAATTCTTCGCATCTTGTGGGGCCTCGAACCTGCAAAACCCTAAGTCTGAGCATTTCGGATTCGATGGGGGAAAATCTTGATCGCCCAAATGCCGAGAATCCTCCCAAAGTTAATGGTTTCGCGCAATTAGAGGAAGATTTGTTGGGCGAAATCCTAGCAGGTACTGATTCGCCGGGGGGAGCAGAATTCTTTGATGCCTTAGTTTGCCACTTAGCCTCAGCACTCGGAGTTCGCACCGCCGTCGCTGCCAAATCGATTAAGTCGAAGGCACGCAGCGATGCTGCTGCCGATAGATTGCAACTTATCAGTTTTTGGAGCGACGGACAGCAGCAGCCAAACTTTGAGTGTGACACCGCCAATACTCCCGAAGCGCGGGTGCTGGAGGCGGGAATGTATTCCTGTCCCGACAACCTCTGGGAAACCTTTCCAGAAGACCGCAGACCGGTAGTTACAGGTGCGCGCAGTTTCCTGGGAGTCTTGCTGAAAAACTCTTACGGCGAACCTTTAGGCATTATTTGTATTTTCCACGATCGACCTCTGGTGGAAGCACATCTTGCCAAATTCCGATTAATTCTCAGCATCTTTGCGGGACGGGCAGCCGCCGAATTAGAGCGGCAGCGCCTAGAAGCAGCACTGTCCACTGTAGAAGCGAAATACTGCGCTCTGGTAGAACAAATGCCGGCTGTCACCTACATTTCTCCCCTCAACCGCACGGCTGCCAAACTTTACATCAGCCCGCAAATCGAGACTTTTCTAGGTTATTCTGTAGCTGAATGGAGAGCCGATCCCGACCTGTGGCTGAAACTCGTTCACCCAGAAGACCGTGACCGCGTGTTAGTTGAAAACGCTACACAGAAATTCACCGATGGAGAAGATATCTTCTGCGAGGGGTCGCTGGTTTCAGAATACCGCGCGATCGCCCGCAACGGCCGAGTCGTCTGGTTCCGCGATCAAGCGACCGCAGTTCGCGATCAAGCAAGCAAGTCTGTCATCCTTCAAGGCGCAATGTTTGACATCACAGAGACTAAAGTAGCAGCCAGCGCGCTGCTAGAAAGCGAATACCGCTATTACACCTTGGCAAAAATACTGCCGGTCGGGATTTTCCGCGCCGACGCTACTGGAGAGTGCTTGTACGTCAATGAGCGATTTTTGGAGATGGCGGGACTGACTGTGCCTAAGGCACTAGGCGAAGGTTGGGCGCAAAGTTTGCATCCCGAAGACCGCGAGCGTGTTTTGAGCCAGTGGTATCGCGCTGTCACAGATAAGTTGCCCTGTAACTTAGAGTACCGTTTTTGCAACGGTGACTTCACCACCTGGGTCTTTTCGCAAGCAGTGCCAGAAATGACCAAAAGTGGTGAAGTTCTAGGCTATCTCGGCACGTTGACCGATATCACAGATCGCAAGCAGGCAGAATTCGCCCTGCAACAGGCCGAAGAGAAATACCGCAGTATCTTTGAAAATGCGATCGAAGGCATTTTCCAGATAACGCCTGACGGGCGCTACCTCAGCGCTAACCCTGCTTTGGCGAGAATTTACGGCTACGAGTCGGCAGCCGAATTGATCGCGAATATCCAAGACATAGACCGCCAACTTTACCTCGATCCCAAGCGCCGCGTCGAGTTTTTGCGCGCGATCGAAAAACACGGTTTTGTGTCTGAGTTCGAGTCCCAAGTTTACCGCGCTGACGGCACTACTATCTGGGTTTCCGAGAACGGCCGGGCAGTTCGCGACCCTGACGGAAATTTACTTTACTACGAAGGCACTGTCGAGGATATCACCCTCCGCAAAATAGCCGAAGATAAGTTAGTACACGATGCTTTGCACGATATGCTAACTGGTTTGCCCAACCGATCTTTATTTATGGATCGCTTGGGACACGCGATCGATCTTTCAAAACGCCGCCCCGAGATTTTGTTTGCGGTGCTGTTTATCGATCTTGATCGCTTTAAGGTTGTTAACGACAGTTTGGGGCATTTAGTGGGCGATAGGTTGCTGATCGCGATCGCGCAGCGCCTGGGAATCTGTTTGCGCGCTGGAGATACCGTTGCACGTCTCGGTGGCGACGAATTCGCTATTTTGTTGGAAAATATCAAAAGCACTGAGGATGCGATCCAGATTGCGGAACGAGTGCAAGCGGAACTGGCAGAGCCTTTTTACCTTAACGAATATCAAGTTTTTACCAGTGCTAGCATTGGGATTGTTTGTTCTGGTTTACCTTCGTATCCAAGGGAAACCAGCAAACTGTCGAGTCCCGAAAATCTGGGAAATATCGATCGGGAAAATTCTTTGTCTTGCTTATCTTCCGACTCTCCTGTTCCCAATGTCCCGTTGTCCGTATTGTACGATCGGCCTGAAGAACTGCTCCGAGATGCAGATGCTGCCATGTATCATGCTAAGGGATTGGGCAAAGCTCGCCACGAAGTTTTTGACTTAAGTATGCACACTCGCGCCGTCGCCCTTTTGCAACTCGAAAACGACCTGCGACGCGCTTTAGACTCCCAGGAATTTCAGCTTTACTATCAGCCTATCGTCTCTCTAGTTACTGGTAAAATCAGCGGTTTTGAAGCGCTGATACGGTGGTATCACCCGCAGCGGGGTGTCGTATCTCCCGGCGAGTTTATTTTAGTAGCTGAAGAAACTAGATTGATTATACCTATGGGCTGGTGGATGATGCGATCGGCTTGTCATCAGATCCACGAGTGGCACCACAAATTCCCAGCAAATCCGCCGTTGACTGTCAGCGTCAACCTTTCTAATCAACAATTTAAACAACCGGATTTAATCGATCGCATTCGCGAAATTTTACAAGAAACTCAGCTTGACCCGCGTACTTTAAAGTTAGAAATTACTGAAGGAGTCATCATGGAAAATGCCGAATCAGCAGTCGCTATCCTCGCGGAATTGAAAAAATTAGAAATTCAATTATATATTGACGATTTCGGCACTGGATATTCTTCTTTGAGTCGCCTGCACACTTTTCCAACTGATGCTTTAAAAATCGATCGAGCTTTTGTCAGCCGCATGACTGAAGATGAAGGCAACGAAGCGATTGTACAGACTATTTTAATTTTAGCCAGTCATTTAGGCATGGATGTAATTGCGGAAGGAATCGAAACCAGTGAACAGCTTAATTTACTCAGAGCACTGCAATGCGAATACGGACAAGGCTACTTTTTCTCAAAGCCGATAGACAGCATCGCAGCCACACTTTTGATAGAAAGTCAACCTAAATGGTAATTTTACTGTTGACGGTTGACGGTTGACTGTTGGCTGTTGACTGTTGACGGTTGACTGTTGACGGTTGGCTGTTGACTGTTAACCTTTGGGTTTTTGTTTTAGTGAGTTAAGATAAGCATTTAGTTTGGGTGAAAGTTCATTTAATAAGGGATGCAGGCGATCGCTCTGTTCTTGAGTTAAAAGATTTCGAGCTCCGTCAAGTCTTAACCAGTGTCTTGTTTCGTTTAAGGAGCCTCTGGCAATTTTAACAAAACGCTGATTATCTTGGCAGCTATAGCGTCCATGTCCTTCTGCAATATTAGCACCAACACTATCAGCCGATCGCACTATTTGTTTGCCCATCGTATCCTTCGCAAAGTCGTCCCATTTTTTAACAATAAACCATATTTCATTTGATATTTTTTCAGCTAATTGATAAACTCTTAGCTGTTGGAAGCTTTCCATCTTAGCTCCTTTAACATAGTCAACAGCCAACAGTCAACAGTCAACAGTCAACCGTCAACCGTCAACCGTCAACTTCCTTAAAGTTTCGCTTCCAAAGACTTGAGAAACTCAGTATTTACCCCCGACTCCCGCGTCAGGGCAATTTTCCCCGTACGAGCAATTTCCTTAATCCCAAATCTATTCAGAACCTGGACGATCGCCACCATTTTACCGGGATCTCCGACAACTTCCAATGTCAGCGTATCATCACCAATATCCACAACTCGCGCTCTAAAAATTTGAGCTAACTCAATTATCTCCGATCGCGTCCCGCTAGCTGCATTAACTTTCAGCAACATCAACTCCCGTTCCACACAGGGAATTTCCGTTATATCCTGAACTTTAAGCACGTTAATCAACTTGTACAGTTGCTTTGTCAATTGCTCGATAATTTGGTCATCTCCCGGTACAACCATCGTAATCCGAGACACTCCCCCTTGTTCCGCCGGGCCAACGGCCAGACTTTCAATATTAAAACCCCGACGGGCAAACAAACCAGCAATTCGAGTGAGGACACCCGCTTCATCTTCAACTAAAACCGAAAGAGTGTGTTTCATTTCTCCAAAAAGACGCATTTCGTGCAATTCTACTTTCGCCAATTCGCCTTTAAGCAGAAGTGCACGCCCATTGAACCTGCCTTAGACATTTTATCGCGAGTTATTGGCCGTTCATCTCCGGGAAAAAACAATATATGAAGCTGTCGGGGCCAGAGTCACGTCCGATCGACAATATCACTCATAGATCAGCGTAAATCCGCCCCCACCCGCTTATTGTTGTCGATCGCACCCACACCATCTAAGTTTTTTGTGTACGAACGTACACAATTACTTGAGCGAATAAAAATTTTTCAGGTCTTGTCGCTGACGGGGACTGAAAGTTTGAGACCCATTGGATCTCAAACTTCCTTCAAATAAAAACCCGGTGTTGCAGCGACGGCATTTGGCGGCGGACTTGTTCTAGTCGATCGGGATTAATTTCTGCGATCGCCACACCCGGTTCCTCTCCAGCATCAGCCAAAACCACACCCCAAGGGTCTATAATCATCGCGTGACCGTGAGTTTGACGGCGGCCGTAGTGGCGGCCAGTTTGTGCAGGGGCAATCATATAACAAGTATTCTCGATCGCCCTAGCTTGCAACAAAACCTTCCAGTGATCCTTGCCAGTGTAAGCAGTAAACGCCGCCGGCACGAACAAAATATCAGCCCCCTTGTACGACAAATGCCTGTACACTTCCGGGAACCGCACGTCATAGCACACCGAAAGTCCCAGCGTCCCCAACTCCGGCGACACATAAACCGGTGGCAAATCTTCACCAGCTTTCACAGTGTTCGATTCCCTGTAAGTAATGCCGTCGGGAACATCCACATCGAACAAATGTACTTTTCTGTACCTTGCCACTTCAGTGCCGTTTGGGTCTACCAGCAAAGAGGTATTGTATACCTTCCCCCCCTCCGTCGGCACGGGAAACCCGCCGCCCAGAATCGTTACCTGGAACCGCTGGGCCATCGTTTTGAGGAATTTTTCGCTCAGGAGCCCGATCTCCTCTGAAAAAGCAATTTTTTCCTCCTCTTCTCCCATAAACGAGAAATTTTCTGGTAAGGAAACTAACTCCGCACCCCGACGCACTGCCAGGTCGATTAATTCCTCTGCCTGAACCAAATTTTTTTGCAGGTCAGGCAAGCTAGTCATTTGAATTGCTGCGGCGAGATAAGACTTCATCGATTCACAATATTAGTCATTAGTCATTAGTCATTAGCCATTAGTCATTGGGAACTAATTTGATAACTAAATAGTTGATATCCTTGGATTTTACCCATTTATGCGCTGTCTAGCATGAACTGGTATGGTTTGAGAGTTTTGATATTTGAGTTTTAAATTAACCTGTAACTCATAATTCAAAAATCAAAACTCTCAACTTTTACCTGCTAGGTTTTGCAACCTAATTTCCCTCAAATCTTAAGGCATTGGATGGAAAAGCAGGTCGGGGAAAAAGCGGTTAAATTCAATTAAAGCCGCAGCTTGAATAGATATCCAAAGGATAGCCAATACTGGTGCTGTCGAAAGAAACTTGACGAAGTATTGCATGAATTCTGCTCCTGAAAATTCGAGACAGTTGGTAATTGCCGATCAATAAGCGCGCTAATTGCTAATTTCTAGTTAATTACTTAACTGTTAGCTATTAGCTCTTCTCCATTTCCCAATTTTAGCGGGGGGAAACCGTAATTTCGTCGTCCTTCGCAAACATTTCACCGCTGGTGATGGATGTGAGAGCTGCCAGAGGCCATAAAACGCCGCTCAGCATACATTTGATTGCCAAAGGAACGTCGATAATAATCTCTTTTTCCTCTGGTGTTGCTGATTTTTTGGTAACTTGCAGATAAGAACGGCCGACCCAACCAATCCAACCTGCCATATACAAGAACAGTATGCTAGGAATCAAAAAGTCCCCTGCTTTGCTCAAGTTACCGTCTACGATTAAGTGCGGGTATCCTTCCGGGCCGCACATAGCTTGAGAATAGCGCTCGAATCTTGCTTTCGCAGATGCGGGGTCGCCATTGGTAGAACGTGCATTTTTAGCCAGTTCCTTGAATTCGGGAGAGTCCTTGCACGGCACTAAATTGTAAGCCGAAGCAACTGGAGCAAAACTGATCCAGACACTCAACACTAAAATTGCAGCAAACAATCGTCGCATGGAATTGTTTCCTTTTGTTACAAAACAATAAGTTTTTGTACAAGCATTTCAACTTGCCGATCTGGAATCCAGATGATCGTGTTTGTTGACAGTGTAAAGTATCCATCATTGATGCGGCAAAGCCCAATAGAATGAGGGATTCCCGTTTTCATAGGTCAATGCTGAGCTAGCAATACCGCGAGGATATTCCTTCATTGCATCCGATGATGGTCTTACCTGTCGATCGGGCAAATATCCCTTAACAATAACCTGAGTACAGGTAGAGCGGGGGACTTGCGCCGAATTAGTTAAGCTAGCAATAACTAACCTATCAAATAAAATTACCAGTTAATGGCAACCATTTTCGCAATCGAAACAAGTTGTGACGAAACAGCAGCAGCAATTGTTAAGAATCGTCAAGTTTGCAGCAATGTTGTAGCATCGCAAATTAAAATCCACGAGCAGTTTGGTGGGGTAGTACCGGAAGTGGCTTCGCGGAGTCACCTAGAAATGCTCAATCAGGTAATTGCCCAGTGTCTCGGTGAAGCAAACCTCAGTTGGTCAGAAATTGACGGAATTGCAGCGACTTGTGCCCCCGGTTTAGTAGGTGCATTGTTAGTCGGGCTGACAGCGGCGAAAAGCTTGGCAATAGTCCATCAAAAGCCTTTTTTAGGCGTCCACCACCTCGAAGGGCACATCTACGCTTCTTACCTTACCGAACCCGATTTGCAGCCACCGTTTTTGTGTTTGTTAGTTTCCGGGGGACATACTAGCTTTATTTACGTCAAAGATTGCGGCGTTTATGAAACTGTAGGACAAACACGCGACGACGCCGCGGGTGAAGCTTTTGATAAAGTTGCGAGACTTTTGCAGCTAGGATATCCCGGCGGGCCGCTGATTGACAAATTGGCCGCCCTTGGCAATCCCCAAGCATACCCTCTACCAGAAGGCCGAATTTCCTTGCCTGGTGGTGGCTACCATCCTTACGACAGTAGTTTTAGCGGGTTGAAAACTGCTGTTTTGCAATTAGTGCAGAAACTCAAAAAACAAAATAACAATGTGGGTGCCGAAGGCATTTTGCCTGCCTCTACAATTAATGATATTGCGGCCAGCTTTCAGGAAACAGTAGCTAAGAGTTTAACAAAAAGAGCGATCGACTGCGCCGTAAATTTCGGGCTTAGCACTATTGTAGTCGGCGGCGGAGTTGCAGCAAACAGCGGACTGCGAAAACATTTACAAGCAGCAGCAGCCAAAAACAACTTGCGAGTATTGTTTCCCCCGTTAAAATATTGTACCGACAACGCAGCAATGATCGGCTGTGCGGCGGCAGAACACTTGCAGCGAGGACACACATCACCGCTGACTTTGGGAGCAAATTCAAGAATGGCTGTCAGCGATATTATGGAACTGTACAAGAGTCATTAGTCATTAGTCATTAGTCAACAGTCAACAGTCAACAGTCCACCAAACGATGAAAATCCGCGACGCAGTAGAAAGCGATTTGCCAGCAATTGTCGAAATATATAACGCAGCAATACCCGGCAGAATGGCCACAGCAGATTTAAAACCAGTCTCAGTCGAAAGCCGCCTTCCGTGGTACAGAGCACACTCCCCCAATTCCTGGCCGATTTGGGTAATGGAATCAGAACAAAATATTGTTGGCTGGCTGAGTTTTCAGATTTTCTACGGGCGCGCTGCCTATCAGCATACAGCAGAAGTTAGCATCTACGTCGCACCCGATCGCCAACGCTGCGGAATCGGACAAAAATTATTGCAATCGGCAATTGTCCACAGTCCAGAATTGAACCTTAAAACTCTCATAGGCATAATTTTTGCTCACAATCAGCCGAGTGTAAGGTTGTTTGAGAAATTGGGCTTTCAGCGGTGGGGATATCTGCCACAAGTTGCCGAACTTGACGGCGTTGAAAGAGATGTCGTAATTCTGGGTTTGCGTTGTCTGTAGGAACTGATATCAATTCCGGGGCTACCGGAATTGATGTGATGTTTGCTCAATCTGCTAAAATTGTAATTTCATCCAAAGATGCGATCGCCACATCAGCATTTTCCAAATGACTAACCTCGGCCTTTCCCCAACAAATCCCGATACAGCCAGCCGCGCCCGCATTTTTACCCATCTGAATATCGCCCGCTGAATCTCCCACCATCAAAGTTGCTGCGGGATTTACTCCGAGTTTCTCACAAGCTTGCAAAAACAATTTCGGATCGGGTTTATGAACCGTTGAATCAACTCCCATTTCTAACTGAATCCACTCGGCTAATGCGTGATGTTTCACAAATTTTTGCACCGATTCTGTTGTAGCAGCCGAAAGAATACCCAGTTTTAAACCCGCTTCCGAAAGATATTTCAGCACTTCCCAACTGCCGACAAATAAAGGAGACACAGCACTATTTTTAAACATTTCGTCAGCTTCATCAAAAGCGCGGCGCGCAATAGTTAAAGATTCCAGCCATCCCCTGCCGGTTTCGGCGATGTATCCCGCCGCCACAATCTCATTTTCCCTACGACTACCGACTGCTAGCAAGCCTGTGGGGTCGATGCTGCCACCTTCGATGCCGAAAGCCATTTGTAAAGGCTCTCCAACCCCCGGAATTTGAGCGTCTGCGAGGCGCGATCGCTTAATCCCCAACAATCTCAAAAATTCTTGAGAATCCTCTAGAGTGCCGTCTTTGTCAAAGATTACGGCTTGGATATTCGAGAAGGTAATGCCCCGACATTTAATAGTTACCAAGAATCTGAACTCCGTAATATTTATATTTTTTTCTATCTTCCCATATTGCGCTATGTTTGGCAATTCTTAATTGCCCGCAATCGTTGTGTTCCTACAAAATCATGCTCCAACATTAGACATCTCCAATAATCATTGTGGAACCGGCATCTTGCCTGTTCAAAACAGGCTTTTCTGGAGATGAATCTTGTTGTGTTCCTACAAAAGTAGCGCACAACCTTGTTGTGTCCCTCAAATCAATCAACTAAACTCGTCCTACTAAACTGGCAACCGTTAATGCTAGTTGAACTGGCTGGACAGGCTTGGCAATATGCGCTTGAAAACCAGCTTCGATCGCCCTTTGCCGTTCTTTATCGCTCACATAAGCAGTCAGTGCAGCGGCGGGGATTTCTCCTCCGGCTTCCGCAGCAAGAGATCGCACTTCTCGAATTAAGAAATACCCATCTTCCTCTGGCATTCCGATATCGGAGACTAGCACGTCATATTTGCCGAGATTCTCAGTCAAAGCATCGAGCGCACCTCTGGCAGATGCAACTGTCAAAACCTCAGCCCCGTAGCTTTTGAGTACAAATTCTAAGAGATCCCGGGTATCGATCCGATCGTCCACAACTAAGATGTGCAAGCCTTCGAGAGAGGGCACGATATCCTTTGAGGCGTTTAAAGGCCCTACCAAAACATTTGACTTTAAATTGAGCGGCGATTTCAACTCGACAGGCAAAGATCGCAACGGCAATCTCAGAGTCATTGTAGTTCCTTGTTCCTCACCCAAACTATCCGCTTGCACCCTTCCTCCGTGCAATTCTACCAGATGACGCACGATCGATAAACCCAATCCCAGCCCTTGATTAGTCTTAGTGCTGCTGGAATCACCTTGATGGAAACGATCGAAAATATACGGCAAAAATGCTGCCCCAATGCCTTTTCCCGTGTCGCTAACTCGAAGTTGAGCGTGATTCTCGATCGCTGCCAGCGTGACTTCCACTCGTCCCCCCTCAGGAGTAAACTTAATGGCATTAGACAAAAGATTCCACATAACTTGCTGCAAGCGAGCAAAATCACCTAAAACAGTCGCACCACTCAACTCCGAAACAATTTGAATATTTTTTGCGGAGGCTGATAATTGAACCACATCAATCGCAGCTCGCACCACCACCTCCAGATCGATCAAATTGATATTAAGAGCCAGCTTGCCGTTGGTAATCCGAGAAATATCCAGGATATCTTCGATTAACTGAGATTGCGTCCTCGCGCTGCGCTCGATCACCTCTAGAGCGCGATTAGCGGCTGCTTCCTTAAGCTGGCCGGAGCGCAGGATTTGTGCCCATCCCAGGATCGGAGTCAGGGGATTGCGGAGTTCGTGGGAGAGATTCGCGAGAAATTCATCTTTAGCACGGTTAGCGGTTTCTGCCTGTTGGCGGGCCAACTGTTCCTGCTGCAATAACTGCGCTCGCTCTGTCTCAAACTGCTTGCGATCTGTGATATCCTCGATCGACAACAGAATCATTAAAGCTTGGTCTTCTCGTTCAAGTTTACAGGCATTCAGCAGCATTGTTTTGAACCCGATCTGCTCAAACAGGTGATCCAACTCAAAGTTTTGAAGCTGAACATTACTAACCAGAATATCTTCCAATATCGATCGTAATTGGGGAATATTCCACTGCCCGTTGCCTAGCTCAAACAGCGAATATTTTGCTGTTTCTGACGATGAAACCTGAAACGTTGTATAGAACGATCTATTTGCTTTATTCACTCGGAAATGAGCATCTAGGACGACTAAAGGCGTTTGCACAGTTTCCACAATGGTTTCAGCATAATTTCGGGCATCCTCCAAGGTTCTGGCACTGCCTTTAAGAGCATCAATATCGAGCAAAACCATCACCACACCGTCAATCTGATTTTCCGTTGTCCGGTAAGGACGAATGCGGAGGTTGTACCAATATCCCGATAAAGTTTGAACTTCTTGTTCTTTCGTGTGGAGAGTATCCATCACCTCCAAAATCATCTGTTCCAAGTCGGGAACGTTCAGACTTGAGCGGATGTCGCTAAAAGGTCGTCCAACATCTGTGGGAATCACACTAAAAATTTGCTGTGCCGTTGGCGTAAAGCGTCGAATCTGTAAATCGTTTGTCAGCATTAAGATAGGGATATTGATACTGGAAAGCAAATTTATCACATCGTTATTCACCAGGCTTTGTTCAATATTTCGGCTGCGAAGTTCATCGTTAGTGGTAGTGAGCTCCTCGTTAGTGGCTTGAATCTCTTCTTTGGCAGTTTCTAACTCTTCGTTGGTGCTTTGCAACTCCTCGTTGCTCGATAGGATTTCTTCGTTGGCAATTTTGATGTCTTGGTTGAGATTTTCCTGTTCCTGGATCACCGCTTGCAGTTGCGCTTGAACCGCAGTTTTGTCGTGGTAAGCGGTTGCAAGTGCCTGCCTCAGCAACTCAATTTCGCGCACTAAATCAGCTTGCTCGAAGCTTTCACAAGGGAGAGTGCTAAAGTTAAGCACCGGGGATGAAGCCTCTTCAAATACCACCAAAAAGTAGCGTCCTTCGACCGCCTGTGGCTGGAACGGAATCACCTCAAAATTGACGATAGTCGATCGTCCGCCCGATTCAAAAACCGATACCCCTTCTTTCCTAACCGTCACGTTCTCCGTTTGTGCCTGATAAATGGCGGTGCGAAGCTCAACTAGCAAGCCTTCCCTTGCCATTGTTAGCAAGTTTAAGTCGGCCGTTCCGAAGGCCAGTCTCAAGTAAGGATTGATGTCTCCCCGCACTTGCAGGATGTTCATGATCTCGTTGACAACCACACCGGCTAGGGCATAGCGATTCAAAATCAGTTGGTCTGTTTCTCGCTGTAAATCAAAGCTATTTGTCAAATTTTCCTTCACTCCCTGCCCTTCACGTGCTTTAGCGACGGGATAGGAACTCGGCGTAAACGAAAAAGTGGGACGACTCGCCGTCAACTTTTTGGCATAAATTTTAGACTTTTTATCTACTGAAGTAAACAAGTATGAGAATTTTCCGGTGCTCTCAGAAGTGCCTAACAAGAGAAAGCCATTTGGGTTAAGACTGTAATGAAAAATAGGCATCACTTTTTTTTGCAATGACTCTCCCAAGTAGATCAGCACATTGCGACAGCTAACTAAATCGAGATTGGAAAAAGGCGGGTCGCTGCCTAAGTCTTGTCGGGCAAATACACACAGTTCGCGGACTGCCTTGCTGATTCTATAGCTACCTCCTTCTTGGGCAATAAAGAAGCGAGTACGTCGTTCTGGTGAAACATCTACCATCTGGTTTTCTGAGTAGACGCCAGACCTCGCTTTGCCAATTGCCTGTTCGCCAATGTCCGTGGCAAAAATCTGGATCGGTGGCTGGATGACTTGATCGCTCAAAAACTCTAACAAGCAAATCGCGATCGAATAAACTTCTTCACCTGTCGAACATCCCGCCACCCAAATCCGAATCGGAGTTTCGGCCGATTTATTTTGGGTAATCGTGGGGAAAACCAGTTCTTTTAACTTTTCAAAGGCTTCGGGGTCGCGGAAGAAACTGGTAACGTGGATCAGGATTTCTTCATACAAAGCTGTGACTTCAGCCGAATTGTCTCGAAGATGTTGGGCGTAATCATCCAAGCTTTCCAACTTGTACAACACCATCCGCCGCTGGATGCGTCGAGCGATCGTGGTGGGTTTGTAGTGGCTAAAATCAACGCCTGTGGTCGATTTCAGCAGCGCAAAAATATTTGCCAGGGCATCTCCCTGTTCGGGCGATTCCTCAAGTTTTGTCAGGGGAAGCGGGCCAGTCAGAAGCGGACTGCGACTATAGTTTCCCAGTTCCTCGGCAATTTTTTCCGGTGGCAGAACGAAATCGACATTGCCTGTAGCAACAGCGGTATTCGGCATACTATCGAATTTTGCTGTGTCTTGACATTGAGCAAAAGTCATGCCTCCGGCTGCTTTGATTGCCTTGAGCCCCAGTGAACCGTCTCCGTCTCCCCCGGATAAAACTACGGCGATTGCTTTGTGCCCGCGATCGATCGCCAATGAGGTAAAAAACGCATCTCCCGGCATATATTTGCCATAAACCTTCTCGCGGGGTGAGAGTTGCAGGACGCCTTTAGATAGCACCATCTTGGTGTTGGGCGGAATAACGTAGACTTGATTGGGCTCTACGGCTACGCCGTCTTCTACCTCATTAACAGGCATTTCCGTCGTTCTCGCGAGAATCTCGCTCAGCAGACTTTTGTGATCGGGGGCTAAATGCTGAATCAGCACAAACGCCATACCCGTATCGCTCGGTAAATGGCTCAGTAACCCCGTGAATGCTTCCAACCCTCCTGCTGAGGCGGCAATCCCAACAATGGGAAAGGGGGCATCCGTTTCGGTTAAGTGTTGGCTGTCGAGGGCGGCTGGTGCGATCGATTCGGGTGTATTTTCGGGAGATGATTGAGCAGAAGTCATGATGTGAAGTCCTCGACTTCAGTTATGTAGCAGCAAACACATCTGGTAAGCGTGTGGCTAAGTAATTTTGACTATTTTTATTAAAACTTAACTTGCCACCAGCACGCAAGTAGCGTGTTGCTAAGTAATTTTGACTATTTTTATTAAAGCTTAACGTGCAACCAGAACGCAAGTAGCTTAAGGAAGAGCTGTAGCTTTGAAGCTATTAGATGAGCGCCCTCTGAAAACTCTATCTGCTGTTGGGGCGATCGCAAGGAGAAGCTAGCAATAACCAGGTATATTTGTTTACCTATTTAGCTTTTTAGAGGGATCAGTGTAGCAGACAGCGCGATTACTGATTCCGTATTAATTCTAGCAGTATAAGCGACTTGTGCGCCTTGTATTCCTTTTAAATCTTCTACTCGTTTTTGAATTTCTGAGACTCCAGCAGCTTTTAATGCTGTTAAGAATGCTGGGTCGCTGTAAACATCTTCAGAAAACGAAACTTCGTCACTTTTAGAAAGATTTTGAATGCGGGCGGCTTTGTTGACTGTAGAGCCAAAATAGTCGATCGAATTATTAAGATTTACCAGCAAAGCCGTACCTCGGTGAATGCCAATTCTGACTTGAATCCACTCTTGTTGTTGGCGAGTGGAGTTATACTCTTTCAAACAGGCTACAGCACCAGCGGCAGCCATAATGGCTTGTTCGTTGCTGATAAAGGAAGCCATGACGGCATCGCCGATGGTTTTAATGACTTTACCGCCAAATTTCTCGATAAACTCAAAGAAAATTTCAAAATGATCGCGCACAATATTGTAAGCTTTAGTATCTCCCAGCGTTTCGTACATTCTAGTAGAACCGGTAATATCAGTAAACATAATAGTAATCGCCCGAATCTTGACTCGCTCTCTTTCCGATATTACTCGATCGCCGAACAAACGCTTATAATCCGGGTGATGAAGCAGTTGCATTCCTGACAGCCGCAGGGGCAATTGTTCTAATGTCAATTCATCTGGCAATTCATCTGAATGCAAAATCAGCCCGGACAAATTGTGATCGGTATTAGTTAGTTCTATCTTAACTTTTCCGGGACGCACGACTAGCTCTTGTTTGTCAAAATCTGGGCCGGCTAACTGTTTGAGTTGAATTTCTTGTATGCCTTCTGTTTCTGCGCCTTCAACCTTTAAAATCCCTTTAGCTAAAGTGAGGGGACAGCAGTAGCGATATCGACCGTTTTCTAAGGTGACAGTTTCGGATTCGGTGCAGTATAAAGGCGTTACCAGTTGCAGTTTGCTCTGGAGTACGGGAGGGGGAGCGCAGACGGGCCGCAGTTGCGGGTCTTCGATTTTTTTGTTCAGGGAAAAAGTAACTTCGACGCGATCGAGCAAATCAATTTTAAACTCGCGATCGCACATCGGGCAAAAAGACATTTCTGATGTGTCTGCCAAATCCTTGAATTCGTCTGTAATCATGTTGCAGTGGGGGCAGTGAATATCCCAGTGCAAGTCGAAGACACCGGCTTTGACTCCGTGCAGAAATTCCGAAGTAATTCTTTTAATATTCTTGACTGTATCGCCTGCTAGGTAGTAAGGGTTAATCCGCAATCTCTGCAAAATGTGGGAACCGATTAACCAGTTTTCGATTTGGTCGATCGTTCCTTTGCTAGAATTGGAACGTTTTTTAAGCTGTTCAAATTGTTCTTTCAAAAGTTCGCTGTTCATTTTGCGCTTGCCTTGGAGCGTCAGGGCAAGAAATATATAACGATTATGTTGTGTGATTTGCGCGCCTGGTTTGTTCTTGCCTGAGAATTCTGATGAGCTTGCACTTGTGCGGATGTCCCTGATGTTTGTAAATCTTAACAAATTAGCACGCAAAAGGCGATGTTTCTTTAGGCAGAGGGATCTGCAACTTGCATCAATTCAAAGTGCGATCGCTGCATCGGTCTACAGAAATCTCTTAAATCTCGGTAATTGGGAATTGGGAATTGGGAATTGGGAATTGGGAATTGGGAATTCTCAACCACCCAGCAGCGACTAATGACTAATAACTAACTCAAAAAAAAAAGAGGGAATTTTCCCTCTTTTAATCACACACTAACTGCGATGTTATTCTTCCGTCGCAGGAGGGATTTCTTCCTCTACTACATCTAATACTGCTTCGGGTGCTGCTTCGGGTGCTGCTTCGGGTGCTGCTTCGGGTGCTGCTTCGGGTGCTGCTTCGGGTGCTGCTTCGGGTGCTACTTCCGGTGCTACTTCCGGCAGATCCTCTTCCATTGCTGAGGGTACGTCTTCGAGTATTTCGTCGGAGAGTTCATCATCAACATCAGTTGAGTCTACAGGAATGTCCATGCCTGCTTTAGCTTGCTTTTGAGCCAGCATTTTCTCACGGAACTTAGCTGCCATTTCCTCAGCTTTTTCGTACACCAATTCGCGATTTTTGACCATCGCGCCCGGTTCCGGTTCCAATTGCTTAGTGGAGAGAGAAATCCGGCCCCTCTCGGCATCCAAGTCAATGATCATCACTTTCACTTCGTCGTTGACATTGAAGACGCTATGAGGCGTATCGATGTGATCGTGTGAAATTTCCGAGATGTGCAGCAAGCCGCTGACGCCGCCGATGTCGATAAAGGCACCGTAAGGCTTGATACCGCGTACTGTACCGATGACCACTTCCCCGACTTCGAGGCGGTTCATCTTGCGCTCAACTAAGGCGCGACGATGACTCAACACTAGGCGGTTGCGGTCTTCGTCTACCTCTAAGAATTTTAATGGTAATTCTTCGGCGACTAATTCTTCCTTCGGTTTGCGGGTGCTTATATGAGAACCGGGAATAAAGCCTCGCAAGCCTTCTATTCTCACGAGTGCGCCGCCGCGGTTGGTGGCAAATACTTGCGATCGTACTGTGGCATCTTCTGCTTGCAGTTGTCGCACTCTTTCCCACGCCCGCATATACTCGATGCGCCGGATGGACAGGGTTAATTGTCCGTCTTCATTTTCATCGGTTAGAATGAAAAATTCTCTGGTTTCGTTTGATTGCAATACCTCTTCAGGGCTTTCGACTCGATTGATCGACATTTCCTGAATGGGAATGTACGCTGCTGTTTTAGCACCGATATCAATCAGAGCGCCCCTGGGTTCTATACTAAAAACTGTACCCGCTACTACATCGCCCGGGCTAAAGTGATAGTCATATTTATCAAGTAGGGCTGCAAAATCTTCGTGAGTAAAGCCGATGTCTTTGACTGTGGTTTTGAGATTGACCATGCGAATAGTTTCCTAGGATTTCTCTCCTTCATGTTTTTCGTTTGTGCCGGCAGATATTAGAGATTTTGGTGAAAAAGCGATTAACTTTTTTCCAAATCTTTTACTAAAGTCAGTTTTCGCTAACTTTTGCCGGGTGCAACTGCACACCAGCGCTTGCCATTACTGTTACTCCATACTCTGTGTTAAAACGTTTAATCTTAACATTCCGAGTCAAGTAGACTATTTTGACACTCTCAGGTATAAATAAACTGAGATTCTTCATTCAACGAGCCGACTTGCTGGCGACAGGATTACTCCAGTCTAAGTAGAGGTCGGTTTCTCCAGAAGCGTAAATTTCGGTATGCCCTACCGTATTTAATTAGTCACCGATCTTTAGTTAGGTTTTGTTCAAATGCGAGCTTTCCTAAACTGCAACACCGTTAGGTGTGACTACGCACTCAACTAATCCAGTTAAGTTTTTACGTTGTCTAGTTATACTCTATTTTAGACCGATGACGATCATATCACACCCAGCACTCTTACTGAGAAAAAAGAACACTCGCTCGAATGAGAGTCCCTTGAGTCGCTATTCCTCCCGGCCTTCCTCGCGACACGGTTTTCAATCTCCCAGAATATTTCTCTAAATTAATTTAAGCGAGCTTAGCTGGGACTAGCGCAGGATGCGGGGCTTTCTCGATCGACTGCTTCGGAATCTGGCAAATCTGCGTCAAAATTTGGAGCAGTTTCTGTATCTTCAGCTTCGTTGAGGGGATTCTGAAGGTGATTTAGGGTATCTACAAAATCTCGGATGCCTCGAAATTGCCGATATACTGAGGCAAAACGGACATAAGCGACTTCGCTGAGCGGCCGCAGGTGCAACAGCACCAGTTCCCCTATTTCTGAACTGGCGATTTCTCGGAGCGATCGACCTTGGAGTTGCGCCTCAATTTCTTCTGCCAGAGTTTCGAGATGCCCGGAAGACAAACCGGTTTTTTCGCAGGCCCGAATCAATCCCCTGACTAATTTTGACCTGTCAAAAGATTCGCGCTTGCCGTCCCGCTTGATCACCGTAATCGGGACAAATTCTATACGTTCGTAAGTTGTGAAGCGGTGCTGGCAGCTCAAACACTCACGCCGCCGACGGATGCTTTGACCTGATTCGGCTGAACGCGATTCTAGAACCCGGCTATTTGTGTGTTGGCAGGAGGAACAGCGCATGATTGCTGATTTTAACAGGCATTGCCAGCAAATTGCCATTCATCTAACCGCCTGGGGTCTGATGAATGGCTGGACTAGAAAAATCACTTAGCACACAGCGGTGAAATAGTCCCGCACCAAATTAGATCACTATGATGCGGGCTAACCGCAGTCCGGTTCAAGATATTTTGGACGTGCTGCAGGCGTATAGCTAATTATTTGCCAATCCGGGGAGGTTCCCGAAAGGCGATCGCAAAAAATAGTACGCCTATGGCTAAAGCCAGAATCAAAATGTAAGCAACACTTTCCATGTTAAATTTTCCCTATCTTCCCTTGCCGTATTATTTTATCTTAATTACTGGTTTTATTATTAACTAAAAAAACCCGGTTTCTTGAAGAAACCGGGTTTTTGTGTAGCGGGGAAGTTTCCCCCCCTACCCAGAGGCTGGCGAAATCTAGAGAGATTCTTCTCTTCTTGTTGTTACGTCGCCCACCTTTTGGAACAGGCCCCACTCGACTTGTTCTTCCAGGTCAGCCTCAACTCCAGCAAACACGTCGCGGAAAATAGTCCGAGAACCGTGCCAGATATGGCCGAAGAAGAATAACAAAGCAAAGCAAACGTGTCCGAAAGTGAACCAACCGCGAGTCGAAGTGCGGAAAACGCCGTCCGAATTCAAGGTTTCACGATCGAATTCAAACACTTCACCTTTTTGAGCCGCGCGAGCAAACTTCTTAACATCTAGAGGATTATTAAAGGTTTGACCGTTAAGTTCGCCGCCGTAGAAGCTGACGGTAACTCCGCTTTGTTCAAAGCTGTATTTTGATTCAGCACGGCGGAAGGGGATGTCAGCGCGAACGATCCCATCTTTGTCCGTCAAAATCACTGGGAAAGTTTCAAAGAAGTTGGGGAGGCGGCGAACCGACAATACCCGACCTTCGCTGTCAGTAAATACTGGATGACCCAGCCAGCTTTTCGCAATACCATCGCCATTGACCATCGCGCCGGCCCGGAACAAACCGCCTTTAGCAGGAGAGTTGCCCACGTAGTCGTAGAAAGCCAATTTTTCAGGAATTTGTTCGTAAGCTTCTTGGAAGCCTTGACCCCCGGCCAAGGTAGCTTGAGCTCTGCGATCGATTTCTTGTTGGAAATAGCCGCTGTCCCACTGATAGCGAGTCGGGCCAAAAAGTTCGATCGGAGTAGCAGCAGAACCGTACCACATCGTACCCGCAACCACAAAGGCTGCGAAGAACACGGCAGCGATACTGCTAGAAAGTACAGTTTCGATATTCCCCATCCGCAGGGCTTTGTAAAGACGTTCCGGCGGCCGCACTGTCAAGTGAAACAAACCGGCAATTACGCCGACTACGCCCGCTGCAATGTGGTGAGCCACGATGCCGCCCGGATTATACGGGTCAAAGCCTTCTGGGCCCCAAGCAGGCGCCACTGGCTGGACGTGACCGGTCAGGCCGTAGGGGTCGGACACCCACATTCCCGGGCCAAAAAGTCCCGAAAGGTGAAATGCACCGAAGCCGAAGCAGAGCAAGCCGGAGAGGAACAGGTGAATGCCAAACATTTTTGGCAAGTCGAGGGCTGGTTCACCGGTGCGAGGGTCTCTGAAAAGTTCTAAGTCCCAAAATACCCAGTGCCAAACTGCTGCTAAGAACAGCAGGCCCGAAAGGATGATGTGAGCGACGGCCACGCCTTCAAAGGACCAGAAGCCCGGATCGACATTACCTTCGCCCGTGATGCTCCAACCGCCCCAAGAACCCGTAACTCCCAAGCGAGTCATGAAGGGCAACACGAACATCCCTTGACGCCACATTGGGTTCAGAACTGGGTCTGTGGGGTCAAAAACTGCTAATTCATAAAGGGCCATTGAGCCGGCCCAACCTGCCACGAGGGCAGTGTGCATTAAGTGTACAGAAATCAATCGGCCTGGGTCATTTAAGACGACTGTGTGTACGCGATACCAGGGTAGTCCCATTGACTGCGGTTCTCCAAGGTGTAAGTGATGATGTCTATTTTTACGGAAAAATCAGATTCTGAATCCCCAGCAGTTACCTGCAGGGTTTAAACTCTGCCTTTTGCCGACTGCCATCTACCTTCAAAGGTGGAGGCATAAAAATGAAAGTTATTTAAAGAAGTGTATCGAGTGTTAGAACCGATTGCAATATGTTGGGCATTACATTAGTTGCGGGTTGCCCATTTCGCAGCGCGCGGCGATCGTCCCGAGGCGTTCGAGGACTTGCTCGGCATCGATCAGTCTGGTGAGGGTGACGTTGCCGATATTTTTGGCGGGATCGGCGGGATCGGGACGGACTGCTGGTTGGACTTCTACCATGAGTACGGCGTCTTCTACGCGGTAGAGCCACATTTTTTCGTTGCGATCGGAAAGACAGAGGTTGAGCTGTTGGATGTCCGGTGGCCGCCTCCAGGCGGCGTGACTCCACTCGCCGCCTACCCCCCAGACGCGCCCAACTTTCCAGCCGTCGGATAAGAAGAAGTATTTCACTTGTGTACGCTTGTTGAGATTTTTTTGTCTAACATAACGCAAAACTGCAATTGTACGGAATTACGGAATTATTGAACCGCGAAGACGCGAAGGGTGCATATAAATATTGTTATTCGATCGACTATTGCCTATAATATGCTATGTAAGGCATAATTGCTCCCAATGACATGGAACATTGAGTTTCAATCTGATTTTTACTCTGAGTTTACCGAATTCCCCACTGATGTCAGATTAGAGCTTTTAGCAAAACTCACACTGTTACAAGAATTTGGTTCTAACCTCAAGCGTCCTCACGTCGATACTCTCAATGGTTCTAGCTACACCAATATGAAAGAACTTAGGTTTCAGGCGGCTGGTGGAGTTTGGCGAGTCGCTTTTGCATTTGACCCCCGCAGAGAAGCGATTTTGTTGGTAGCTGGGGACAAATCTGGTAGTAGTGAGAAGCGATTTTACAAGCAACTAATTAAGATAGCAGATAGTAGATTTGCCGACCATTTGAATAAGTTAATGGAGCCAGAAACAGATGACAATTAGCCTGAAGACTATTATGGAGAATTTACCTCCCGAACAACGAGCCATAGTCGAAAAGCGAGCGGTTGAATTAATGGCTGAAGAAATGACATTGCAAGACTTACGAAAAGCAAGGAAATTTACTCAGATTCGCATGGCAGAATTATTAAATATGCGTCAAGAAAATGTCTCGCGGCTAGAACGCCGTGCGGATTTGTTGGTATCTACTTTGCAAAGTTATATCGCGGCAATGGGTGGGGAGTTGTCATTTGTCGTAGAATTCAAAGATCGACCCCCCGTAAAAATTACTGGATTAACATCGATGTTTGAAGAAAGCAGCTACACTAATGGAGAGGAAGAGTTTTAATTGAGGAAACTAAAACCTAATTTTGCCAGATGTCTATTCTTCAATCTAAAATCTAAAATCTAAAATCTAAAATCGAATGACCGCACAAACACCAGTACAATTCCAAGACAGTTTCGACATCATCGTAGTAGGTGGCGGACACTCCGGCTGTGAAGCCGCCCTCGCCACTTCTCGCCTCGGCTGTCGCACCCTTCTCCTCACCCTCAACCTCGACAAAATTGCGTGGCAACCTTGCAATCCGGCTGTCGGCGGCCCCGCTAAAACCCAACTAACTAACGAAGTTGATGCGTTAGGCGGGGAAATTGGCAAAATGGCCGATCGCACTTATCTACAAAAGCGCATCCTCAACTCTTCACGAGGCCCCGCAGTGTGGGCCCTGCGAGCACAAACTGACAAGCGGGAATACGCCGCTGTGATGAATAATATTGTTGAAAACCAAGAGAATTTGACCATCCGAGAAGCGATGGTAACAGACTTAGTTTTGGGCAAAAATGAAGAAGTAATCGGAGTCGAAACATACTTCGGCGTCGCTTTTGAATGCAAAGCTGTAATTCTGACCACAGGTACTTTTTTAGGTGGCACAATTTGGGTAGGCAATAAGTCGATGCCCGCCGGACGTGCCGGAGAATTTGCCGCCGTTGGTTTGACGGAAACTCTCAATCGTTTGGGCTTTGAAACTGGCAGGTTGAAAACAGGAACTCCGGCAAGAGTTGACAAACGTACTCTGGATTATACCAACCTGGAACCGCAGCCGGGAGATGCAGAAGTTCGCTGGTTTAGTTTCGATCCAGAAGTTTGGATCGAACGGGAACAAATGCCTTGTTATTTGACTCGAACTACGCCTGAAACTCACCAGTTAATTAGAGACAATTTGCACCTTTCTCCAGTCTACGGCGGCTGGGTTGATGCGAAGGGGCCGCGCTATTGTCCGAGTATTGAAGATAAAATTGTACGGTTTGCGGATAAGGAAAGTCACCAGATTTTTATTGAACCGGAAGGTAGAGATATTCCTGAACTTTATATCCAAGGTTTTTCGACTGGTTTACCGGAAACTTTGCAATTGCAAATGTTGCGGACTCTTCCTGGTTTGGAAAAGTGCGAGATGATGCGTCCAGCTTATGCTGTTGAGTATGATTATTTGCCGGCAACTCAGTGCTTTCCCACGCTGATGACTAAGAAGATCGAAGGGCTATTTTGCGCGGGTCAGGTGAACGGTACGACCGGATATGAGGAGGCGGCTGCACAGGGGATTGTGGCGGGGATTAATGCAGCTCGGTTTGCGAAAAATCAGGAGATGATTGTGTTTCCTCGCGAGCAAAGTTATATCGGGACTTTGATTGATGATTTGTGTACGAAGGATTTGCGGGAACCTTACCGGATGTTGACTTCGCGATCGGAATATCGGCTATTATTGCGATCGGACAATGCTGACCAACGCTTGACGCCGCTGGGACGGGAAATTGGTTTGATTGGCGATCGGCGGTGGGAGTTATTTGAGCGGAAAAAAGCTAATATTGTGGCAGAGAAGGAACGCTTGTACTCGACGCGGGTGAAAGAGCACGAGGAGATTGGCAAGGCAATTTTGGCAGACACTCAACAAGCGATTAAAGGTTCAATTACTCTCGCTGATTTGTTGCGTCGTCCGGGTTTTCATTATGTCGATTTGGAACGGTACAATTTAGGCAATTCTAGTCTGAAGTTGGCTGAGAAAGAGGGTGCAGAAATTGACATCAAATATTCGGGCTATCTGCAAAAACAGCAAAATCAAATTGATGAAATTGTCAGACATGAACGCCGACAATTGCCTGCGGATTTGGATTACATGGCAATTACAACTCTCTCGAAAGAGTCGCGGGAAAAGTTGACTAAAGTGCAGCCACTGACTATTGGCCAAGCGGCCAGAATTGGCGGGGTAAATCCGGCTGATGTTAATGCTTTGTTGATTTTTCTGGAAGTGCGAAACCGTCAGCAGCCAGCGGGTGTAGGTAAATAAGCTAAACTAGAGGTGTCTCAAGGCTTCCTTCAATTTTATGAAATCGCAGTGTGAAAAAGTGTGACTCTTGTGGAACCACTATTTTGTTTGGCGGCTTTCAAATTGATGGATATAGATTCTGGGCGTTGCTGAGTCACGGTATGAATCAACTTTTCGCTTGATGTTACAAAACTCACCCGACTGGGCTTATAAAAATTCCGAAATCTTGAATTTATACCTGTATTCAGCAATGCCACAAAAAAGGAAAACGGGCAGAATCTCAACTCTAATTGATGAAATGCTGCCAGTATATTGTAGATATTGATCAATCCTCGAACCAAGTCAGAATTTCGCAAACATCCCGTATAAAAATCAGCGTTCATCCGTGGTTCAAACATCCCCGAAATTCCCACCATTTTTGCCAACCTCAAAGCCTTAGAAGACCAGCGAGATGCCTTGCTGCACGCTTATATACGCGGTCACTGGTGGTACTAGGAAATAGAGCGGAATTTGGTATTGGGCGATCATTGCACAATCGGCTAAATAGTCATTCCCCAGCTTCGATAACAAAAGTGGGAGAGTCAGAGAGAGGGAGAAGTAGGAAAATCTTCCTTTATTCTCCTGACTACTGACTACTGACTACTGATTACTGACTACTGACTAATGTGCCCAGAGAATCACGCCAGCTTCATAAGGACTGCTGAGATTATCGTGCTTCGGCAAAACCCGCAACGACAAACCTTGCAAACCGCTAGAAGTATAAGTAATGTCAGCCGTATAAAGGCTAGCATTGTGAGAATCTTCTCCCAAATACTCCATCACCACCGGCACGCCACCAATGATATCGCCGTTAGCATCAACCGAACCTTGATAAAGTTCAACTTGCACGTCCGCAGGGGTCAATCCCATCAGATTAATCCGAGATTTAACAGCGATCAACTGATTGACCTTAACTTCCTTATCCTGAGAAATATCAACAGCCTCAATCTTAATATCGTGCCACTTCGCGAGAACGTGCTTCTTCCAGTGAGACAACTCCTTGGCCGGAGCGCAATTATCCGAAGTCATCGTGAAGAATCGATCGCTCACCGGGAAATATGCCCGCCGCGCGTAATCCTTCACCATCCGAGCAGTATTGAACAAAGGACAATTCAAGCGAATAGAATCCTTCATTTTCGCCGTCCAACCGCGGGGAATTCCATCAGCATCCCGGTTGTAAAACAGCGGTACAACTTCTTTTTCCATCAAGTCATACAAAGCATTAGCCTCGACTTCATCCTGATACTTAGTATCTTCGTAAAATTCCCCATGTCCGATCGGCCAACCGGTACGAACATAATCAGCCTCATCCCACCATCCGTCAAGAATGCTCAGATTCGGTAAACCATTCATCGAAGCTTTCATCCCGGAAGTACCGGAAGCCTCACGCGGGCGGCGCGGCGTATTCAGCCACACATCGCAGCCAGACACCATCATCCGAGCAACGTTAATGTCGTAGTTCGGTAAAAACACCATCGAACTCATCGTCTCGTGCTCGCGGATGAAGTGAACGATATCCCGAATCAATTCCTTACCCGGAATATCCATAGGGTGAGCCTTCCCAGCAATCACAAACTGCACCGGGCGATTTTGATCGCGCATGATCCGCATGATTCGATCGACATCGCGCAAAAACAGCGTCGCCCGCTTGTAAGTAGCAAAACGGCGTGCAAACCCGATCGTCAGTACCTTCGGATTGAGAGCCTCCCGCGCGTGTTCGATTTCCGTTTGGGCCGCACCGCGCTCACGCAAAGTCTTTTGCAGCCACTCCCGTGCGAACACCACCAACTCCGAGCGACAGCGTTCGTGATTGCGCCACAATTCCTCATCAGGAATCGACGACATCCGATCCCAGAGTCGATCGTCCTTACCGGTCATTTCCCAGTCCGGGCCAAGGTATCGATCGTACAACTCCTGAGTAGACTTCGCCACACAACTGCGAGCGTGCACCCCGTTGGTAATCGAAGTAATCGGTACTTCTTCCTGCGGCAAACCCGGCCACAAACCCTGAAACATCGGGCGCGACACCACACCGTGCAAAGCCGCCACCCCGTTGACAAAACTCGACATTTTAATTGCCAAAATTGCCATATTCAGAGGTGCGGACAAATCGCCAGTATTCTCCCGGCCCAATCCCAAAAACTCATTTTGCGACAAGCCAAATATCTTGGGATACTGACTCAGATAGTGCATGACCATATCCGGCTCGAACAAGTCAAACCCAGCAGGCACCGGCGTGTGAGTCGTAAACATACTGCTCGAAACCACCACCTGTTCCGCTTCTACGAAACTCAGGTGATATTCCTCCATCAGCATCCGAATGCGTTCCAAAGCCATGAAAGCCGCGTGGCCTTCATTCATGTGATAAGCCGTAACTGTCAGCCCCAATGCCTTGAGCATTTTCACGCCGCCGATGCCCAGCATGATTTCTTGGTGCATCCGCAGAGTTTTGTCACCGCCGTACAGTTGGTCGCTAATATCTTGGTCGTAGCGGCTGTTAGGTTCAATATTTGTATCCATCAGGTACAAAGGAACCGTTCCCACTTGTACTCGCCAAATCCGGGCGTACACCTTGCGGCCGGGATAGTCTACCTCAATCCGCAATTCCGAACCGTCGGGATTGCGTTCTGGGTGCAGCGGCATATTGTAGAAATCGTTGAGCGGATAGCGTTCTTGCTGCCAGCCGTCGGCGTTGAGATACTGCGAAAAATAACCTTCTTGGTATAGCAAGCCGACACCGACTAAGGGCAAGCCCAAATCGCTAGCTGATTTGAGGTGGTCGCCTGCGAGCACGCCCAAACCGCCGGAATAGATCGGTAGGGCTTTAACTAAGCCGAATTCCATCGAAAAGTAAGCGTAGCATTCTTGCTGCTCGGTGTCGCGCTGTTTGCGGTACCAGGCGCGATTTTTGAGATAATCGTCTAATTGTTGGGCTGCTCGGTTCATTTGGGCAATGAAGCCTTCATCTTCTGCCATTTCTTGCAGTCGCTCTTGAGATATGGTTCCGAGCATCAGCACCGGGTTTTGGTTGCTGGAGTCCCAGAGGTCTCGATCGAGGCGGCGGAAAAGGTCTTTGGTATCAACGTTCCAATCCCAGTGCAAGTTGTAGGCAAGCTGGCGCAGGGGTTCGAGAATTGCCGGTAGCGACGGGGAAACGTTAAATGTGCGAATCGGCTGCATAGACAAAGCTTTTATGTTGGAGTAGCGATATTTTCCTCTGTCTTTGGGTACAAGTCCGTTATTCTGCACACTATTTTAAGTTTTAACAAGGGCGGGCGATCGGCTGTTACCTTAACTGCGGTGGCGCGAGCAAATGCCGATCGCCCTTAAAACCGCTTGCCGCACTTCCTGATGAGATTTCTCAATGCCACTAGACCGAAAAATCCAGTGTCCGCCGCCCGCGTGTTCCAGCAAAATTCTCTTTCCGTCGGGCAAAACTATTTGCCACAAGTTTAAAACGGAGGTTTTAATAAGCTTGCACTGGATTTGGTGCAAGTTGGTTTCCATGACCTTGAGTTGATGCACTACCTGATTTTGTGCCGCTGATTTCATCTGATTTTCACTTCTGATTTAACGCCTTTGAGAGAAAGGGGCTTGGTTTGCAGCCCAAACCTCAGCAGGTTAAGGGGTATGCACGTGTTTGACATCAAACACTTGCACTAATAGGAGACACTAATGTTAAGGCGGTTTGAGCAAGCTAAACACCCTATGTCAGGCCCGCCCGACCGCTTTTTGTCGTGTCTATAAAAGCAAGCATACTTGCGACCTCGCAGTTTATCAAGTGTGCTTGCTTTGTTTTGCTGATATGTCCAGAAAGAAGCCCAATCAAGATCCAAATACCAAGCCAGCCTTGCAAGTATTAAGAGAGGCTGTCGGTTTAACTCAATCTCAGCTCGCAAGCCAAATCCCCGATAAAACAGGAGCAAAAACTTTAACTAGACAAGCGATTAGCAATTGGGAGCGAGGACTTGACGCCCCTGAGCTGACAATTCCTCAAGTTAAAGCGCTGTGTCACGCTTTGGGCAAGAATCTTAACGAATTGCCCGACAACTTAGGTCCGCCGAAGCGCTCTAGCAGCGATGATGTTGGGGGTGCAGCGCAGGAAAACCAGTCCGGAGACTAAGATTCTCGGTCAATAACTATAACTTTCGGGTGTGAACGAAGCACCAAATCCCTATGGATGGGTGAGGCGCGCAGATTAACTATTGTTACCAATAGATAAATCTTGAACCGCGACTCACTCACCCTACAAATGACTAATAACTAATGACTAATGACTAATGACTAATGATTAATTAAGCCATTTGCACTTTCCTCAACATAGAATTTACCAAAAGTTTGGTAGCATCACCAGCCGAGAGGGCAGGGCTGAAATAATAACCCTGAATTTCTTGACAGTGGAGTTCGCGCAAACACTCCAACTGCTCTTGAGTTTCTACTCCTTCTGCTACTACGCTCAAGTTCAAATCGCGCCCCAGTGTCGCTACAGCCTTGGCGATCGCCCGTTCGCAGGGATCAGTCGTCAGTCCGCTGACAAAGGATTTATCTATTTTTAAGATATTCAAGGGAAACTTTTTGAGATAATTTAGAGAACAATAACCCGTGCCGAAATCGTCCAGCGCAATTTGCACTCCCATATTCTGCAACTCCCTGAGAACTTTTGTGGTATAATCCACATCTTGCATGGCTGTAGTCTCGGTAATTTCTAACTCTAAATACTTGGGTGCTAAACCGCTTTTTTCCAAGCAGTTCGCTACCATTTCTAATAAATTAAATTGCTGGAACTGCCGAGCCGAAACGTTGACTGCTACCCGCAAATCTGGCTGCAAAGCATCCTGCCAAGCTTTATTTTGAGTGCAGGCTGTTTGCAGTACCCATTCCCCAATAGCTACAATGAGCCCGTTCTCTTCGGCGATCGGAATAAATGTAGTGGGAGTAACTAAACCTAATTGTGGATGTTGCCAGCGTAGCAGGGCTTCCATGCCCTGAATTTTCCAAGTAGTGATGTTGACTTTTGGCTGGTAGAAAACCTCAAATTCTCCCTGTTCTAAAGCCTCGTGCAGCCTGTGTTCTATAGTGAGTAACTGGCTCCCTTGGGGATTAATTGTTGAAGTATATAACTGATAGTTATTTCTTCCCATTTCTTTAGCGCGGTACAAGGCGGCATCGGCATTTTTGACTAAAGTTTCGGCATCTTCACCATCATCGGGATAAAGGGCAATGCCGATGCTGCTGCTAACATGAAAGGGTTGTCCTTCTAGTTTAAATGCAGGCTTTAAATTGTGGAGGATTCTTTGAGCTGTTTTAACTGCATCTTCTAAGCAATTGATATCGGGAAGCAGTATGGTAAATTCGTCGCCTCCCCAGCGGGCAACCGTGTCAGTCGATCGCAAAGTGTCGCTGATGCGTCCGGCAAAACCTTCTAACAGGCGATCGCCTGCAGCGTGACCTAGTGTATCATTAATCTTTTTGAACCTGTCCAAGTCTAAAAACATCACAGCTAGCATTTTTTTGGTTTGTTTAGCTTGTTTTAAGGAAGCCAGCAGCCGCTCGTTAAAAAGTATCCGGTTCGGCAAACCAGTGAGTTGGTCATAAACAGCTTGATAGCGAATAATTTCTTCAGCTTGCTTGCGCTGAGTAATGTCCATCATCGTACCGATCGCCCTTACTGCTTTGCCACTTTCATTGCGGATGATGTAGCCGCGATCGAGCACAAAAACATATCCCCCGTCTGCACGGTGAAAGCTGTATTCTTCCGACCAACATTGAGCGTCTGAGTTCATTGTTTCGTTGAAGCTTAACATCACTCTTTCCCGTTCTTCGGGATGAATATTTAGCCACCACGATTCTAATTCTATCGTCTGAGTTTCGTTGAGTTTGTATCCAAAAACTTTTTCAAATTCTTCGCTCAACCAATACTCATTTTTTAATAAATCAAAATCCCATACGGCATCATTTGTCGCCCTCGTCAGCAGGTGAAAGCGTTCTTCGCTTTTGCGTAGTTTTTCTTCGGATTGCACCCGTTCCGTTACATCCCGAAAGCTGAATACTCGACCAGTAATTTTGCCTCCCGTGCGCTGGGGCAACGAGTAGCGCTCGAAGATTCTGCCATCTGTAAACTCGATGATATCGTAACTTTCTGCTGCGGGGCGATCGGACAATTCTTTAGCACAGTTGAGAAATATTTCTGGGTATTTTAACTGATTGATTCCGAACTCCCAAATTTGCTTGTTATCTCTCGAATCCAGCAGGAAATCCGGCAAGTGCCACATTTCGGCAAACTTGCGATTAAAGGTGAGCACTGTGCCTCCACTGTCAACCGCCAGAATACCGTCAGCAGTAGATTCAATGGTTGCTTGAAGCAACGAAAGAGATGTTTCTAGTTCTAACTCTGCTAATTTGCGATCGCTGATGTCAAACGCTGTGATTAAGATCGAGGCTTTTTTTTCAAATTTTATAATATCTACAGTTGCTTCCAACCAGCGCATTTCTCCAGTTTTCGTGACTATTATTAATTCATATTTTGACCCGGCCGTTGAGCGCGCGTCACTGGATTTACCCCATTTTTTAACTATTTCTAAAAAATCTCGATGAATTAAGTCATATAAATCCAATGCTAGTAATTCTTCGCGAGTATATCCTGTCAGAGCTTCTGTCTGAGCATTGACATAACGGAACTGTCTGCGGTGATAGATAAATGCCACAGCATTCACAGTTTCTATCAGTTGGCGAAACTTTTTTTCACTGCGGCGCAAATTTCTTTCAGCCCGCTTGCTATCGGTAATATCTTGTGCTATGTATAACTTGCCGCTGACCTTGCCTTTACCGTCGCGAATAAGTGAAATAGAAAGCAGTACAATTATTTTTTTTTGCTGTTTAGAAAGGTAGACTTTTTCGACGTTGCGGACAGAACCTTCGGCTGTTAAACTTGCTAACTCTAACTCGGGTGCAGGTGATTCAGTTTTCTTAAAAAGTCCGGCTATTGGTTTACCTAACAACTCTTTTTTAGAGTATCCCAAAAGTTGACAGGTAGCTTGGTTTAACGACAGGATATGACCGCCCGGTGTAGTCGCAATTATCGAGACGTTCATTTCCTCGCAAATATCGAGGGCATATTCGGCAGTTTGCTGCAAATCTTGTGTCATTTGGGCAATAGTATCCCAGATATCCTGTTCTTTTTTTGGATACAACACTTTTTCTCCTTCTGGTAACTTGTTCTTCCCTGTTTCAGACTTGGCTTTGATTAACCCGATCCCCTGGGATAAAATATTTACTGTGTTCGTCCTGATCAATAATGAGATTACTACAGAAATAAAAGCCAGATAAGAACCGATTATTTTTAACCTAAAAGTACGCTCTTTCTCCGGGATTTCCTCAGATTGTATAAAATTGTCAGTCCGTAAATTTACTGACTTTATGTGGGATAATTTCTCCAACAATAAGTCGGCGCTTGCAGACGCAGGAGGGCGAGATGTCGATCGCAAATAGCTATGTTTCTCAGGCGCAACCAAAATTGATCCTAAAGCGCGATTGCCGTTTCCCTCCCCTACACTTGCCAACAATATTTTTGCATTAATGCAACATTCCACACCAAAAATAGCAGCAGTTAAATATCCCCAAATTAATCCATAGATAATTTTCATTTCCTCCTGCTCCTAATTTTAAAAAGATGCTTTTGCCATCAAAAATATAAAAAAATTGAACAGAACTTGAGGTGTCATAGCAAAACGGAGCCAACCTTAATTTATGTGGATTTGTAAATTAAATTTTACCAAGCTAAGAATTTAGCCTTATAACTAATTACAATTTTAATCTTAATTTAAAATGTGTCATCAGCCATTGTGCCACAAATTATCCGCCATTGTGCGTAGACACCGGGTGGGAGCGCGCTAAAATTAGATCATTCCCGCAAGGAGGCGACCGGGATTTGTTAGAAAAATAAACAATTAGCTTAAAATCGATGCAGAGGTCCCCTAATTGAACCCATGAGTCAGACCATCCCAGAACTCCAAAAAGAAGTCCGCGCGCTGCAAGCACAAGTTACTGCCCTGCAAGAGTCGCGGGAAAAACTTGGCGTACAGCGCTCTGAGTGCCGAGTGGCAGTCAGTTTTCCCAAAAATAATACTCCTGAAGCCATTGCCGAGTTCCACCAGCAAACTGCTGCTTTTGGGGAGCAGTGGTTGCAGCAAATCCAGGAAATTGACCGAGAGACTAAAAATATTGAAAAGCAACTGCAACAAAAACAGGCTTTACTCAATTACAAGCAAGGTGAACTAGAAAAAATGCTGGCCGGAGAGCACTGGCAAGAAGTAGAAAACACTGTTCAAACCGGGGAAAAGCGCTTGCAAGCACAAGCTCGCAAAATCAATCAAGTCGCAGCGCAGCTAGAGGTAGAAATCCAAGCTTTAAAAGCACTCTACGACCAACTAAATCCGAGTTATTCCGAGTGGTTTCAACAACCAACTCAAATAGTCAAATTTTCTGCAACAACTATTCCTTACGCTGTTCCCAGCAGCAGCGGGTTGATCTTGGAGAATAAGGAGATTGAGTGGGAAAAAAAGTAGTTTTTACTTTTAAAGTTTCAAGGTAAATTCGTGATTTGAATGTAGCCGTCGAACGATCCAATAAGCAAGACAGATTCGACGGCAACATCGCAAGGCTTTTACCTGCTTTTTTAGATAAAAAATACAAAACTGCCTCTGGCGCAGTTAATTTTAAGATTTTTGAGTTTCATTTTTTGAAACAGGTTTATTTTTAACTCTGGTGTCCACCTAAAATCTAAACTATAACTGTTCTGGACGCATCAACCGGGTTTTACGAAAAGACTTTGTTGCAGCCCTCGCTTCCGCTAAAAAACCCGGTTGATGAGAGTGAGGAGTGCGTAATCCCTGTCTAAAATCTCACATAGACTTACTGATGAAACAATTGATTTGGATAGCGCTATTTATTCTGGTTGCGGTGGCGGCTGTGGGTTGGCGTTCTGACTCGTGGCAGCGGTTGTCGGCTGTACCGGAAGTTTCAATCGAGCGCAATATCCACATTTCCCCAAACCCCTCTCCCTCACCATTTTATGCTGAAAAAAATGCAGCCGACAAACCCCAAATTGACCCGTCCCGGTTGTGGAAACACGTCGAGACTTTAGCAGGAGAACGTGAGGGAGAAGGATCTCGCTCTTTTACTAGAGATTACATTTCTAAACAACTGCAAACATTAGGATTTTCCGCAGATTTGCAGCCGTTCGATCGCGGCATCAACGTCTTCGCTCAGAGAAAAGGCACTGACTCAAACGCCGGTGCAATTTTAGTGGCAGCACACTACGATACTGTACCAAACTCCCCAGGCGCTGACGACAATGCGACGGGAGTTGCAGTAGTTTTAGAAGTAGCAAGATTGCTGGGTTCTCGCCCCACGCCTCGGACATTGCAGGTAGCATTTTTCGACAGGGAAGAACTCGGACTTTTAGGCAGTTTAGCATTCACCGGTAGCGAGGCGCGGTTAAAAAATTTGCAGGGTGCGATCGTCCTGGATATGGTAGGTTATGCCTGCCGCACGCCCGGATGCCAGCAATATCCCGAAGGATTGACAGCGCAACCTTTTCTAGAAGCATCGGGGGTAACTTCTCCCGACAAAGGCGAGTTTATCGCTGTGATTGGGGATGCGGAACATCCGCTGCTATTGAAAAGTTTTGCGGAGTCGGGAAAAGCCGATTTGCCGCCTGTGGTGGCGCTGCCGGTTCCCCTGAAAGGGTTGCTGACTCCCGATGTTTTACGGAGCGACCACGCGCCTTTCTGGTATAAAGGAATTGGTGCTGTGTTGGTGACGGATACTGCAAATTTGCGATCGCCCCACTATCACCAATCTAGCGATACATTAGCAACTATCGATCGACCTTTTTTCGCCGGTTCTGCTCAAATTGTTGTTAATGCCGTGGCTAAATTATTGGAAATTAGGTAATTGGTAACTTCTCGTTACCAGGCAGAGCCTGGTAACGCATATCCGGAGGCTCTGCCTCCGATTTTCCCACGCAAAGCAAGCGAGGCAGAGCCTCTGGATATCGGTTCCTAGGCTCTGCCTAGGAACCAGCTAAATAACAAATAACAAATAAGTAATAACTAATAAAAAATGACTAACAAAGAAAGCCTGCAACGGCATTTACTGCAACTAGACAATCGAGGCTACAAAGCCTACAAAGATATTCAAGGTAATTACGACTTTTCTGAATTCACATTAATTATTGATTACGTGCAGGGAGATCCGTTTGCTTCTCCCAGTAAATTTAGAGTCATAGTTCCGCCAAACATTGCTCAAATTCCCCGCGAACTTTTCAAGTCTCGCAGTCGAGAAATAGCCTTGCGAGATTACCTAACTCGCCAGTTTGACAAAGCAGCACACAGCATCAGCAGCAAACGCGGCACTGGCAAAAGCGGTATGATTGCAGTGACTGGCTTCGGACAAGAAGTTTTAGAGCGAACTTCCGCATTTATCATTTCCTCAAATACATCCGATATCGAAGATTTAGGAGGAGTTGAACTGCGATTTGCCGTCGGACTTCCAGCGGGAGGACGCAGTATCTTAGGGCGACAAGCTGCTGAAATGCTGTGCGAAGATATTCCGCAAATTGTCAGCAATTCTCTGAATCATGCTAACTTAAATGCTGCTGAATGTCGCCGTCACGTTGAAACTGCAGAAGATGCTGACTGCCTGCGGCAGCAGTTAGCTGAAAACGGATTAGTTGCGTTTGTTGCTGACGGTTCTATTTTGCCCCGCCGCAGTGGTGTTGACAACAGTCCTTTGTTAAATAATGCTGTGGCTTTTCAATCGCCGCCGTCGTTAAAAGTTGAGTTTAATTGTCCCAATCGCGGTTTGATTTCCGGTATGGGTATTCCCGCTGGTATTACTTTGATTGTTGGGGGCGGTTATCACGGCAAATCCACTTTACTCAAGGCGATTGAGTTGGGAGTTTACAACCGAATTCCGGGAGATGGTCGGGAATTTGTGGTGACAAGTACGGCGGCGGTTAAAATTAGAGCCGAAGATGGCAGAAGTGTGGCGGGAGTTGATATTTCGCCTTTTATTAACCACTTGCCACAAGGTAGAGATACTGCACAATTTTATACTGAAAATGCGAGCGGTAGCACGTCGCAAGCTGCTAATATTATTGAGGCTTTGGAAGTGGGGAGAAGGAAGAAGGAAGAAGGAAGAGGGAAGAAGGAAGAAGGAAGAGGGAAGAAGGAAGAAGGAAGAGGGAAGAAGGAAGAAGCTCAATCTTTTGTTTTAGAGATGCAATTAGTCGCTATTTCAGAAGGGGATTTAGTGCCTATTTTATTAGTTGATGAGGATACGGCAGCGACGAATTTTATGCTTCGCGATCGCAGAATGCAGGAACTCATCGCTAAGGATAAGGAACCGATTACACCATTTATTGATAAAATTAAACATTTGTATGCGGATTATGGCGTATCGACTATTTTAGTCATGGGCGGAAGCGGCGATTATTTTGAGGTTGCAGATACTGTAATTGCCCTGGATAATTTTCAAGCATATAATGTGACGGAAAAAGCTAAAGAGATTGCTAAAAATTACTCGATTAGTCGCGCTGCTGAAGGGGGAGAAAATTTTGGTGAGATTACTCAAAGAGTGCCGATTCCTGCTAGTTTAGATCCGAGTCGGGGACGGCGAGATGTGCGGGTGAAGGTGCGGGATGTTGATGAATTGGCTTTCGGAACTGAGGAGATTGATTTGGGTACTGTTGAGCAAATTGTGGACAGCGGACAGTTAAGGGCGATCGCTGCGGCAATGGTTTATGCTAAGCAGCAATACATGGACGGAAAACGCACTTTGTCGGAAATCATAGATTTGGTGATGGCAGATATTGACGCGCAGGGGATGGATATTTTATCACCTTTTCCTGAAGGGGATTTTGCCATGTTTCGGCGGTTTGAATTGGCGGCGGCAATTAATCGGCTTCGCAGTTTGTCGGTTGTTGCCAAAATGACTAATGACTAATGACTAACAACTAATGACTAATGACTAATGACTAATGACTTCCACTTTTTGATATGCTGACAAAAGTGAGTGCAAAAACCGCGATTGAAGTATGACAGGCAATATAGGACAACTGACTGCTTTAAGCGATCGACCTTATTTAGTATTAAGCAATCAAGGCGAGGTTTTACAGCTAGAGTTAAAACAGCAGCAGCACGTATTGGGGCGCGATCGCACTCGTGCGGATTTAGTCATTCCCGAACCCTGGCGGGCAGTTTCGGGCGTTCACGCTGTTTTGCGCCAAATTGGGGATAATTACTGGATTTACGACGGTGACGGGCAGCGGCCGAGCACTAATGGCTTATTTGTCGATCGCACTCGCATCACTCCCAATGACGGTTATTGTCTGAAAAACGGCACTGAAATTAAAATCGGTCTCGATCCTCAAAATCAAGTTTTGCTGAGTTATTTTAATCCGCTGGCGAATCAGGTTGCTGTCCCTAGCAAGCAGTCAATTCTTCTTAAGAATCGGTCGGTTTTGTTGGGTCGCGATCCAAACGCTTCGCTGCAATTAGATGCGCCGCTTGTTTCTAGACGCCACGCCACAATCGACCAAGACAGTCGCGGCAATTATATTTTGCGAGACCACAGCGTTAACGGGGTTTTTGTTAATGGTCAGCGAGTGACAAATTCTGTACAGTTGTCCGAGGGAGATACAATTCGGATCGGCCCGTTTACTCTAACTTACCGCAGCGGTGAGTTGCAGATGCAAGACTCCGGCCATCAAATTCGTTTGGATGCTGACAGCCTGGTGATTCCGAAGCGTTTGGATAACATCACTTTGGCGATCGAACCGGGGCAGTTTGTGGCTTTAGTCGGCGGTAGCGGTGCTGGCAAATCTACTTTAATGCGGGCGCTTTTAGGCATCGAAAAAACTACTAACGGCGCTGTGTTTCTCAATGGCGACAACCTGCGCCAAAACTTCAATATTTACCGCAATCAAATCGGTTACGTGCCTCAAGATGATATTGTTCACGCAGATTTGACAGTAGAAGAAGTCTTGAGTTATGCAGCTAAATTGCGCTTACCTCCCGATACAGATGTCAAGCAGGTAGTCGCAAAAACTTTAGAAGATATTGAAATGACTCACCGTCGCAAGGCTTTAGTAAAACAGCTTAGCGGCGGACAGCGAAAGCGAGTCAGTATCGGAGTTGAACTGTTAGCAGACCCGAAACTTTTCTTTTTAGACGAACCCACTTCAGGACTCGATCCGGGTTTGGATAAGAAGATGATGCAACTGCTGCGAAAGTTGGCAAACCAAGGCCGGACGGTGATTCTGGTGACTCACGCGACGGCAAATATCACGATGTGCGATCGGATTGTTTTTATGGGTCGCGGCGGACGCCTTTGTTACTTCGGCCCCCCTAGGGAAGCGCTCGATTTTTTCAATGTCAAAACAAGTGATTTTGCAGACATTTACAACGAATTAGAAACAGGAGAAACCAACGTTCAAAGCTGGGCAGAAAAGTTTAATAAATCTCCCTACTATCAGCGCTATATTGTCAACCATTTCAGCACAGGAAACGCTAAGGCAAAAATACCTTCTGCACCAAAATCTCAATCTTTTGTCAAACAACTCGTTTTGCTCGCCCAGCGCTATTTTCAACTCGTTTCCCGCGACTTAGTTAACTTGAGTTTAGCTCTTTTAACAGCGCCTATCGGCATTAGTTTACTGCGGCTAGCCGTCAGAGATAAAGACCCATTAATTGGCGAACCGGAGGCAACTTTAGCACCTTTAGCGCTCAGAGTTTTATTTGTATTTACCTGCGCGGCTATTTGGGTAGGACTGGCAACTTCTTTGCAAGAAATTGTTAAAGAATCTGCTATTTATCTGCGAGAACGTTTGGTCAATTTAGGATTGTTTGCTTATTTAGGTTCAAAAGTTTTTATACTTTCAGGTTTGGCAGTATTGCAAACGCTGTTAATGGTAGGAGTTATTCTGATTGCTTTTAAATCCCCCGAACCGAGTTTTATCTCCTGGCCAGTGGGAGCAAGTATTACCACATTCCTAACTTTGATGAGCTGCATAAGTCTCGGCTTAGTCGTTTCCGCTATTGTTAAAAATAGCTCTCAAGCTAACAGCGCTTTGCCTCTATTATTGCTGCCTCAGATTATTTTTTCGGGAGTTTTGTTTAAGATGGAAGGTGCGGCGAGCAAGTTTTCTTGGTTGATGTTAAGCCGCTGGTCTGTGGGTGCTTACGGCTCTTTAGTTAATGTGAATGGGATGGTTCCCGCGCCTACTACATTACCGGATGGGAGTACGCTTCCTCAGCCGTTTGAGCCTACTCCTGTTTACGATCCAACGTGGGAGAATTTGGGTTTAAATTGGGGTATTTTGTGCGTGCATATTTTTGTTTATTTGATGTTGACTCTGTGGTTGCAGAAGCGGAAAGATATTCTATGAATTATTGGCTGATGAAGTCGGAACCGGATGTTTATAGTATTGCGGACTTGAAGGGCGATCGCACTTCCATTTGGGATGGCGTTCGCAACTATCAAGCGCGCAATTTTATGCGAGAAATGAGTCACGGAGATTTAGTATTTTTTTACCATTCTAATACTAAAATTCCGGGAATAGTCGGGTTGGTGCGCGTCGTGGAAACAGGGATTGCTGACCCTACTCAGTTCGATATGAATAGCGAATATTACGATCCTAAATCGCCGTTTGATGCTCCTCGCTGGCAAACTGTGAGAGTTGAGTTTGTTGAGGAGTTTGCGAAGTTAATATCTTTGGATGAACTGAAACAAAAGTTTAGTGCTGATGAGATTTTGCTGGTGAGGAAAGGCAATCGGTTATCGGTGATGCCGGTCTCTGAAAGTGCGGCCCAGAAGATTTTGAAGATGAGATAACTATAGCTAAGTAGGGTGCGTCAGCTACCATTATTTGCGCGACAAACCCATAATTTCAGAACTGACGCACCGGGTAAGAATCGGTGCGTCAGCCTGATAATTTTTGTGCTAATTGAGAATTTCAAGACTGACGCACCCTACTGCTGGGGATTGGGGCGGTCAAGATTTCAATCTCCTAAAGACCGGCCGCACAAACAGCCGCACCAATTAACCCTACATTGGGATTCAAAACCAATCGAACTGGCATCATTTCTAACAGCGAATCCATCCGGCCTTTGTGGGTAAAAGCTCGCATAAAACCCCCTTCTAGAATCAGCGGCAAAATCTTAGCAGCAATGCCGCCAGCTATGTACAAACCGCCGTAAGGTAACAGTGTCACAGCAAGATTTCCCGCCACTGCACCGTAGGCTTCTACAAACATTTGCATTGTTTGTTCGGAAAGCCGATCGCACTTTTTGAGTGCCGCCTGTGCAATTGTCGCCCCCGGATCGACAGTCTTCTCGGTTTTACCGATTTCTGACTCCCATTTTTTGATAACTTCCCCTATCTCCGGCGATTCAGGAGCAAACTTTTTGTCCCGCAAAAACTGGTAAATTGAAACAATCCCTTGTCCCGAAACCACACGCTCGATCGATATTCTTTGAATGTCGTGTTTGGCTAACAAATATTTTAGCAATTGAAACTCCAACTCCGAACGAGGAGCAAAGTCACCGTGTCCCCCTTCCGAAGAAAAAACCCTGATGCCATTTGCCTCGGGAATTCCAAAACAATTTCCCAAACCTGTACCCGCACCAATCACAGCAATTGGATCGTGTTGGCGGGGTTTTCCAACTTGCAAAGTGTGCAAATCTCGATCGTCCAAAGCCCACACGCCGTAGCCAACCGCGACAAAATCATTAATTAAACTAACGTGTGATATTCCTAATTCTTGTTCCAGACGCTTTGCTTCTAGCACCCAAGGCAAATTAGTCAGTTTTGCAGTGTTGTTAACCACCGGGCCTGCGATCGCAAAACAAGCTTTTTCAGGCAATGGCGCAAAATCCAATTTCATAGCAGCTTCCGTCAAAAACTGCTGCACCATCGGTACTAAATCGGGAAACTCCCCGCTCGGATAGCGAAACTCGTAAAGAGCGTTCATTTCACCGTTAACAGTCCTTTCCACTAAGCGCAAAATTGTCTTAGTTCCGCCAATATCGCCCGCTAATAATAATGCCATAAATCTCTTTTTCCACCAAAGATAACATTCCCCATTTAAACACCCACAGTATTAATTGCCAACCAAGCCCGCAGCACCTCAGCCACAGTCCAAGCTTGAGCCGTGCAGCCCCGCGGCGAGTGGGGGGCGTCGCCCTCAAAAATTTCGCCCAGACTGCCAACTCCGCCGGCTCTTATATGATGTGCCATCGGGGCGAGGAATTCGATCGCTTGTGCTGGGTCTTTGTATACGTGCAAGTGCGCCAAGACAAACGGGCCAATCAGCCAGCCCCAAGCTGTGCCCTGGTGGTAGGCGCTGTCGCGCTGCAATTGGTCGCCTCCGTATACGCCGCGATACTGCGGGTGCTGTGGCGAGAGGCTGCGGAGGCCGACAGAAGTGAGCAACTGTTGAGCGCAGCCGTCCACCACGCCGCGCTGCTGGATGGGCGTCAGTAACGGTGTATAGCGGGTTTCCTGCCGCATCCCCCCTGACAAGGAGTTGGCGGAGTGAGGAGGAATCGAGTCTAGGGGCAGGGAAACGGCGAATATTTGGTTGGGCCGCAGGGAAATATCGTGTCCGTCGGGGCCGTCCAGAACGTCGTAACAGTAACCGGTTGAGGCGTTCCAGAAGCGAGTGAATCCGGCGGCTGTTCGATCGCCCAATTGCTGGTATTCATTGTGAGGCTTGCCCAATTTTCGAGCAAAACTTGCCATAGCTTGTATAGCATTGTACCAAAGCGCGCTGAGTTCGATCGGCTTACCAATCCGAGGCGTCACCACCCAATCGCCGATTTTCGCATCCATCCAAGTCAGTTGCACGCCGGTTTCGCCGGCGTAGATTAAACCGTCATCGGGATCGAGGCGGATGTTATACCGAGTTCCCTGTATGTGCCAATCAACAATCTCACATAAGGTAGGCCAGAGTTCGCTCAAAAGTCGATCGTCCCCCGTGGCATCGATATAAGCGCGAATTGCCTCAAAGTACCACAGAGTCGCGTCTGCGGTGTTGTATTCCGGTGCGCCACCCGCATCCGGGAAGCGGTTCGGCAGCATCCCCCGATCGACATACCGCGCAAAAGTCCGCAAAATCGATCGCGCAATTTCCCATCGCCCGGTACAGATTGTGAGACCGGGTAGGGCGATCGTCGTGTCGCGCCCCCAGTCGCTGAACCAGGGATATCCAGCGATGATCGTTTTGCCTTCGGGTTCCTCCGGTAGCGGGCGGCTGACGATAAATTGGTCGGCGGCGAGCACTAAGTGATTGATCCAGTCGGGAGATTCGCTCACTTTTGACCAGTTTTGCAGCAGTTGTTGGTCATAAGTGTGGCGGGATTCTAAAGCTGTATCGCCGTTGAGTTCGGTATTTTTCTCGGTGCTGGCTATCAATGTGAGAGAACTTCCCGGTGCGATCGTCATGTGAAAAGTCGCCGCGTGCAAGTGATCCTCGCAGTAGTCCAATCCGCGCCGCTTTTCGGCTGCTAGGTCAAATCCGTAATGCCAATTGTATAAGGGCGCAGAGACTCGAAATGTGGCCTCTGGTGGGGCATCTGTCAGCAGGTACAGGGGTGCAGCCTTGGGAAATGCAGTCACGCATACCCCGCTTTCCAAGGTTTCTAGGCTCATCTGCCAGTCGCCGACGCTCGTTGTGTGGTGGTAGTCGCGGTAGTTGATCAGGGCTTTGACAGCGAGGGCGATCGGTTGTGAGGCGCGGTGCAAGCGGTATTGAATATATGTTGTGTTAGCACCTTGCTGCATCCAAATCCGCTTTTCCAGGATAGCGTCGGCGAGAGCAAACCTCCAAACAGGCGTCGTGCCTTCGAGGTGAAAGCTTTCAATGTATTTGTAGCCGTGGGGTTCCATCGTCGCGTCGGCCCAGCGGTTTGTATAAAGCGGATAGGCGCGATCGTGATACACAGCCGTTTCGTCCAGCTTGGCGAGCATCAAAGTGCGTCCCAGCGGGGGTTTGAGGGCGGCTACCAGCAAGCCGTGATAGCGGCGGGTGAGGAGATTTGCGATCGTCCCGCTAGCGTAACCGCCGATCCCGTTTGTGACCAACCACTCGCGAGACTCCGCCGAGTCGAGATTGCAGCAGATTTCCCGTCCAAAAGCCATAACCATAAAACACACACTCGCGCTGATTTTTTGCCTACCTTTAGGTAGATTTTCGACATGATATCAACCAGAAATATTAACGTTTCTAGGCCGTTAATTTGGCGATCGCCCCCGTGCCGATTCCTGCTCTAATTTAGGCCTCACCAACCGCTAATTTTGCCCTTTACACAATTTTAGCCTTTGATGCCTCTGTCTAAAGTTAGTTGTTTGTTATATTAAGTAATATTACCGTCTAAACAGGCGCTGAACGTTAAGGGCAAGCATTTGATAGCGCGTCGGGCGATCGAACTACCAACCTATTTTATAAGGAGAACAGCTCAAAGTGAAGATAGGAGCAAATTACCTCGGCAATAACCAGTGTGAATTTACCGTTTGGGCGCCCACCCTCAAACAAATCGCAGTCCAAATTGTTTCTCCAAAAAAACGCCTGATACCCCTGCAACAATCAGCAGAAGGTTATTGGCAAACCACAGCTACAGACATCGAACCAGGAACCCTTTACACTTACCAAATCGAAGGAAAAACCGACCGACCAGACCCAGCCTCAAAATATCAACCCCAAGGCGTACACGCTCCGTCGCAAGTAATAGATGAAAACATCTTTACTTGGAGTGACACAAATTGGCAAGGTGTGCCGCTAGCCGAAATGATTATTTACGAACTGCACGTCGGCACATTCACCCAAGCCGGAACATTTGAAGCAATAATTCCCCAGCTAAAACAACTTAAAGAATTGGGAATCAACGCAATCGAAATAATGCCAGTAGCCCAATTTCCTGGCGATCGAAACTGGGGATATGACGGCGTATATCCCTACGCCGTTCAAAACTCCTACGGCGGCCCCGAAGGCTTCAAAACACTCGTCAACGCCTGCCACGAACACGGCATTTCAGTAATTCTCGATGTAGTTTACAACCACCTCGGCCCCGAAGGAAATTATCTCAGGGACTTCGGCCCCTACTTTACATCAAAATACGGCTCAATTTGGGGAGATCCCCTCAACTTCGACGATGCCTACAGCGACGGCGTGCGTAACTACTTTATTGAAAACGCCCTCTACTGGTTTCGAGACTATCACATCGATGCCCTGAGATTAGATGCCATTCAAGCAATATTTGAAGTAGGTGCAAGACCTTTTTTACAAGAACTATCCGATGCCACAGCCGATATTTCTCAAGAAATAGGACGGCAACTTTACTTAATAGCCGAAAGTGACTTAAATGATGTCCGCACTGTACGTCCCAAAGAACTCGGTGGCTTCGGACTAGACGCCCAATGGTGCGATGATTTCCACCACGCACTGCACGCCTTGCTCACCGGAGAAGACGAGCGATACTACCAAGATTTCGGCAAGTGCGAACACTTAGAAAAAGCCTTCAAAGAAAGCTTTGTTTACTCCGGCCAGTACGCCCCCCACAGAAAGCGGAAACACGGCAATTCTGTTAAGGATGAACCGGGTCATAAGTTTCTGGTGTTTGCCCAAACCCACGACCAAATCGGCAACCGCATTTTGGGAGACAGACTCTCGAAAATAATTGACTTTGAAGGATTGAAACTTGCAGCAGGCACAGTTTTAATTTCTCCCTACATTCCCTTCTTTTTTATGGGAGAAGAATACGGAGAAGAAGCACCGTTTTTTTACTTCGTTTCCCACTCGGACGAAAACTTAATTGAAGCTATCCGCAAAGACAAACAACAAGAATTTAAAATCTTTGAAGGTCGAGGCGAGTTTCACGACCCCCAGAGTCCTGAGACTTTCGATAAGTGTAAGTTAAACTGGGAAAAACAAACCCAAGGCAAACACAAAATCCTTTGGGAATGGCACCAACATTTGATTCAACTGCGCCGGACAATACCAGCCCTTAAAAAACTCGACAAAAACAGTCTAGAAGTCTCCAGCATTGAAGCGGAAAAAATCTTATTTCTACGTCGCTGGACAGATGACAGCCAGATATTCTGCATTCTAAACTTCAACACGCAAGATGTCGCTTTTACGGCTGCACTGCCCCAAGGCAACGGTCACAAAATTTTAGACTCGGCTGATGAAAAATGGATGGGTTCAGGTTCTAGCTTGCCTGAAAAGATAACTTCCGAGCAAAAATTGACCATTAAACCGCAGAGTTTCGCACTCTATGAATTAGAGTAATTAAAACGGGAAGCAGAGCCTCAAATACAGGCGTTCCCAGGCAGAGCCTAGGAACAAGAAACAGGAGGCAGAACCTCTCTCATTCTCAGGCTATGCCGCGGAATGTAGTCCCACAAGAAACGGGAGGCAGAGCCTCTGTCGTTCCCAGCCTGTGCCCATTGGTGACAACTTAATGTTAAACGTAGTATCGGTCTGCTGTCTGACGATTAGGGTTCGATCCCCCCTAGCCCCCCTTAATAAGGGGGGGACAGGAATTTTCTCAAAGTCCCCCTTATTAAGGGGGATTTAGGGGGATCGAGACTCAGTTAAAAGCGAGATTTATCAGGGGTTTCATTCTTAAGTTGACACCAATGCCCTCTGCCGAGGAATGCAGTCGAGGAGGCTCTGCCTCATATATTAAAAAAGAAAACCCTAAAAAACCAGGAGTAAAATTAAAATGATGAGAATTCCCACAACAACTTATCGGATTCAATTTCATGGAGGTTTTAACTTTGAAGCCGCCAAACAAATCCTTAGCTATCTGGAAGATTTAGGAATTACCGACCTTTACGCTTCACCAATATTTAAAGCCAGAAAAGGCAGCTCTCACGGATACGATGTGGTTGACTCAAATCAGCTCAATCCCGATTTGGGAACATCAGAAAATTTTGAAGGCCTCACATACGAAATCAAGAAACGGAACATGGGATGGCTGCAAGATATTGTCCCGAACCACATGGCTTACGACACTCAAAATTTGCTGCTGTTAGACGTATTGGAACACGGGCCAGATTCCGACTATTTTGATTACTTCGATATTGAATGGAATCACGCTTACGAACATCTCAGGGGTCGAGTGCTGGCTCCGCTGCTGGGCAATTTTTATGGAGAGTGTCTGGAAAATGGCGAGATTCAACTCAAATACAGCGAAATTGGGCTGAGTATCAATTATTATAGCTTACAATTGCCAGTAAGAATTGAATCTTATGCTAAATTTATCAGTCAGAATTTGGGGCAGTTAGCCAGAGAATTAGGCAGACGCCATCCAGATTTTATCAAGTTTTTAGGAATTCTTTATTTAATTAAAAATACACCTTCAGAAACTAAAGGTAAAACCAGATACGATCAGATAGCTTTTGTCAAAGGACTGCTGTGGGAACTCTACAATCAAAATCCCCTTGTACAGGAATTCATCGATGAAAATATCAAAGTTTTTAACGGAGAAAAGGGAAATGCGGAAAGCTTTAATTTGCTAGACGAATTGCTTTCCGAGCAGTTTTACCGTCTGTCTTTCTGGAAAGTGGGGGCAGAAGAAATTAACTACCGAAGGTTTTTTACAGTAAACGAACTTATTTCGGTAAAAGTTGAAGAGATTAAAGTTTTTCACAAAAACCATGCTCTGATATTCGACATGGTTGATGAGGGAAAGTTTACGGGATTGAGAATCGACCACATAGACGGACTGTACGACCCCACAGAATATTTGAAACGGCTCCGGGAGAAAGTCGGAGACACTTACATTACTGTTGAAAAGATTCTGGAACACGAAGAAGATTTGCCGTCATATTGGCCGATTGAGGGAACTAGCGGCTACGACTTTTTGAACTACGTAAACGGCGTTTTTTGTCGGTGCGATCGCGAGCAGCAATTTAGCGAAATCTATCAGAGATTTACTCGCTTAACCGCTCCCTACGAACAGTTGTTTTTAGATAAAAAAGGACTGATTGTTGAGAAAAACTTGGCGGGAGATGTAGACAATCTAGCTCAACTTTTGAAGAATATCTCCGGTCAATCGAGACAGGGAAATGACTTTACTCGTCCCGGTTTGGAAAAAGCATTGGCGGCTGTTTTGACGATTTTTCCAGTCTACCGAACTTACATCAATCAAGATGGTTTGAGAGAGTCCGATCGCACTTACGTAAAATATGCGATCGCCCATGCCAAACAACAAGTACCGCGACTCCTCAAGGAACTTAATTTTATCGAAACGGTGCTGTTGCTGGAAGAAGAAGAAACTCTAACACCCGAACAAAAAGAGCAGCGTCGGCACTTTGTAATGAAACTCCAGCAGTTGACGGGCCCATTAATGGCAAAAGGCGTGGAAGACACACTTTTATACGTCTACTATCGGCTTTTATCTCTCAACGAAGTGGGAGGAAATCCCAGTCAGTTCGGCGTGTCGCTGGTAGATTTTCACGAGTTCAACAAACAGCAGCAAGTCGCTTGGCCCCACAAAATGAATGCTACAGCTACCCACGATACCAAACGCGGCGAAGATGTGCGAGCCAGAATAAACGTTTTGTCAGAAATTCCCGATGAATGGGAACAGCAAGTCAGGTCTTGGAGAGAGGTAAACTCTTCTAAGAAAGTCAACTTTGCGAATCGAATGGTTCCAGATACTAATGACGAATACTTCCTGTACCAAACTCTGCTCGGCAGTTTTCCCTTTGAGGGAATTGAAAACACTGATTATGTCGATCGCCTGAAAGATTATGTGATTAAAGCTGTCCGCGAAGCAAAAGTTTATACGGCTTGGCTGAGACCGGATAACGATTACGAAGCTGGTTTTATGACCTTTGTCGATACCGTTCTTGAACCTTCGGAACAAAATCAGTTTCTCAACAAATTTACACCTTTCTGTAAAAAAGTAGCTAATTACGGAATTTTCAATTCTTTATCTCAAACACTCCTGAAAATAACTGCTCCGGGCGTTCCCGACATTTATCAAGGGACGGAATTCTGGGATTTAAGCCACGTCGATCCGGATAACCGCCGTCCCGTTGATTTTGACCGCAGAATCGAGGTTTTGCGGGAAATTAAAGAGCAAGCTCAGACGGATATTTTGCAACTGGTTGAAGATTTGATTGCGACGCGAGAAGATGCTAGGATTAAGTTGTTTTTGACCGCAAGAGCGCTAGAAGCGAGAAAAAAATACTTGCAAGTTTTTCAATCAGGCGACTATCTGCCCCTGCAAGCAGTTGGGCCGTTTAAAGATAATGTTGTTGCCTTTGCTAGAAGCTTTGAAGATACTACAGCTATTGTCATTGCTCCCCGGTTTTTGGCGGGAATTGTCAAACCAGAAGAAATGCCGCTCGGCAAACAAGTCTGGAAAGATACTAATTTGCAATTGCCCGACGAAATGCCGTCTGTGTGGCAAGATGCGATTACAAATCAGTCAGTAGAAAGTAACGGTACGTTGGCAATTGGTGAAGCTTTGAGTTACTTTCCGGCAGCTCTGCTGATCGGTAAAAAATAGCAATTAAATAGTCTGCTATGGGGGACTTTATACAGCTAGCGGCAGGTTTCGACCTGTCGCTTTTTTAGTTATAATCATAGCAGGAAAGTAATTTTAGTAGCGGGAGGAATAGCAAAATGCGATCGCTCGTCAAAACCCAAACCAGTACCGAAACCAGACTCTCTTGGTGGGCTTACCTATTTGTCCTCGACGAATTCATTGCCGAAGCAGATGCTACGATCAACGGCCCAGCAGCCTTTGGCAACCCTGTTTTGAAGCTGTCCGAGCGCGACTGGGATTTTTTGTTAGACATGATGTTAGATCCGCCTCCCCCTAATGAAGCTCTGATAAAACTATTTCAAGACTATCGCAACTCAAACAAAGAATAAATTGTGGACTTTATTATTTGTCCGATAGATAGAATAGGACGCAGTACAAGCAGCCTCAAAAAAGACCCATTTAATTCTGGAAATCCAGAATTAAATAGGTACTTCAAACAGTACGCTCAGAAAAACGATCTAGATGGGATTGCCAAAACTTTTGTTGCTCTTTCGCCTGGAGGCACTCAGATAGTTGGCTATTATTCTTGCTGTGCAGGTGTACTTGAACGTCAAGACTTGCCAGCCGACCTCCGAGAAAGGCTGCCAAGATATCCTATTCCAGCTATACTAATTGCTAAGCTTGCAGTCGATCGCTCAATGCAGGGTAGAGGACTTGGCAAACAACTATTACTTCACGCCCTTGCTAGAGCAATAAATGTATCCGAAATAGTAGGAGTTGATGGTGTCAGAGTTGATGCCATAGACGAGAATGCAAAAGCATTTTACCAGAAGTTTGGTTTTTTAGAATGCCAGGAAACTGCCTTTTCACTTTTTATGCTAATGAACACAATCAAACAGGCAGCAACTGTGAACCCATCAAATCCAACAGCTACTTAACATGACTCTAATTTATAATTTTTACTTTTATTTTGCAGCCAAAAGATCGATCGCCCCTACCAACCAAACAAAATTTATACACATAAGACGGCAAATACAACACAACGTATACGGTTTGCCACAATACCCGAATCGATCGAACCCCGTACATTAGGAAGAGTAAAGAAAAGCAGTCAACAACTGTAGCGGTGCAAACCTCATGAATGCAACCGTCCCCCAAAAGGTTCGGTAAACACGCCTTCATCGCCTGGTCTAACCGCCCGCAGTATAGAGATAAGCACCTATCTAAGACTGTATTAAAGCAGGACTCACTATCCGTACACCCCCCACAGGTGAAATCGCAGTCCTGAATAACCAGACTATCACACAGATAGAAAACCAAAATTTTGTAGAGATTGGAGCCGGAACACCCCTATGGGAAAAGTAGTTGGAATTGACTTAGGTACGACAAACTCCTGCGTCGCAGTTATGGAAGGCGGCAAACCCACCGTCATAGCCAACGCCGAAGGGGGTCGCACCACACCTTCCGTAGTAGCATATGCTAAAAATGGCGATCAACTTGTCGGACAAATCGCCAAGCGTCAAGCCGTGATGAACGCCGAAAACACCTTTTACTCAGTAAAACGGTTTATCGGGCGTCGGGTTGATGAAGTAACCCACGAAACCACTGAAGTTTCCTACAAAGTCCTCAAAGTCGGCAACAGCCTCAAACTAGACTGTCCCGCCCGCGGCAAGCAATTTGCCCCAGAAGAAATTTCTGCACAAGTTCTCCGCAAACTCGTAGAAGACGCCAGCAAATACCTCGGCGAAACTGTTACCCAAGCGGTAATTACTGTTCCCGCTTACTTCAACGACTCCCAGCGCCAAGCAACTAAAGACGCGGGAAAAATTGCCGGCATTGAAGTGCTGCGGATTATTAACGAACCTACAGCAGCAGCTTTAGCCTACGGATTAGATAAAAAGAGCAACGAAACCATTCTGGTATTTGACTTAGGTGGCGGTACTTTCGACGTATCTATTCTCGAAGTAGGCGACGGCGTGTTTGAAGTGTTAGCAACTTCTGGAGACACTCACCTCGGCGGTGACGATTTCGATAAAAAAATTGTTGATTTCATCGCTAATGAATTCCAAAGAGCCGAAGGCATTGACCTCCGCAAAGACAAACAAGCACTGCAACGCCTGACGGAAGCAGCAGAAAAAGCCAAGATTGAGCTTTCGAGCGTTACCCAAGCAGAAATCAACCTGCCGTTTATCACCGCGACTCAAGACGGGCCAAAACACTTGGACACGACTTTGACGCGGGGCAAGTTTGAAGAACTGTGCTCGGATTTGATCGATCGCTCTCGCATCCCCGTAGAAAACGCGATCCGCGACGCCAAATTAGACAAATCTGCAATTAATGAAGTCGTCTTAGTTGGTGGTTCTACACGCATTCCTGCGGTGCAAGAACTGGTCAAAAAAATCCTCGGCAAAGACCCCAACCAAACCGTAAACCCGGATGAAGTGGTCGCAGTCGGTGCAGCAATTCAAGCTGGCGTACTCTCTGGCGAAGTCAAAGATATCTTGTTGCTCGACGTTACCCCGCTGTCTCTGGGCGTAGAAACCTTGGGCGGCGTGATGACCAAAATCATTCCCCGCAACACCACTATTCCTACTAAGAAGTCGGAAACTTTCTCGACTGCGGTAGACGGCCAAACAAACGTGGAAATTCACGTTTTGCAAGGCGAACGGGAAATGGCGAATGATAACAAGGATTTGGGAACCTTCCGCTTAGATGGAGTTCCACCAGCCCCCCGTGGCGTACCTCAAATTGAAGTTACTTTCGATATCGATGCTAACGGTATTTTGAATGTAGCTGCGAAAGATAAAGGTACTGGCAAGGAGCAATCTATTAGCATTACTGGTGCTTCTACTTTGCCCAGCAATGAAGTCGATCGCATGGTGAAGGAAGCCGAATCGAATGCTTCTGCTGACAAGGAACGTCGCGAAAAGATCGATCGCAAAAACCAAGCTGATTCTTTAGCCTATCAAATTGAGAAGCAGTTGGCGGAACTGGGTGATAAGGTTCCTGCTGATGAAAAGACTAAGGTTGAAGGGCTGATCAAAGACTTGCGGGATGCGATTAATAGTGAAGATGACGATCGCATCAAAACCTTGACAACAGAGTTGCAGCAAGCATTCTACGCTATCAGCAGCAACCTGTACCAGCAAGCAGGCGGCCCAACTGACGGCCCTGGTGGCCCTGGTGGCCCTGGTGGCTATGGAGACGGCGGCCCCACTGGCGGCGGCGACGACGTGATTGATGCCGACTTCACTGAAGGCAACAAATAGCAGGCAATAGTAAGGTGCGTCGCCTTCAGAGTCAATCTGCAAGTTCCATTTCTCATCGGGTAGCGACGCACCCTACAAATTAGCTAGAAACAAGAAACCCGGTTTTGAACAAAAACCGGGTTTCTCTGTATGATGAAAGATGATTCGGCGATTGAAGTCGCTTCTTGTCAAACGAAGTCCACTCCACGCGGACTAAGAAGTAAAGTCAGGAGTAATCTAAAATGTCACGTTCTCCTATACAAAATTCCTCTGCAAATACTCCCAATAAATCTCATGTTGCATCCTTGCGCCGTCTCCGCCGCATCAGCCATTTACTAGACAATGCAATTCCGATTCCCGGCACAAAATACCGCATAGGACTCGATCCGATATTGGGACTTATACCGGGCGGTGGCGATTTAATCAGTTCAATTTTTGCAGGCTATGTTGTCTTCAAGTCCGCTCAAATGGGAGTGCCACAAGAGACTTTAGTCAAAATGGCCACTAACATCGTATTTGATACAGTTGCCGGCACTGTACCGGTTGCTGGAGACTTGCTTGATGTTGCTTGGAAAGCTAATGTCAAAAATATAGAATTGCTAGATGCTCATTTAGGTTCCCCTGAACAAGGCAAAAAAGCCAATTGGTTATTTGTTGCGGCTTTGCTGTTGGGTTTGATGTTAATTGTCGGAGGCGTGATTTTCTTGAGTGTGATGCTTTTTGGCTGGCTATTTCAAGTAATTACAGGGCGTTGAGTTGGGGTTGTAGGATAAAGATAAATCACTCTAGCTGTGTCAGGTTAAGAGCATCTAATCTGGGATAAGTTGTACTTAAAAAATTATGTTTGAGGATGATTACTGGCAGGTAACAACATCTGGATTTAAGTAGCCGTAGGGTGGGTCGCCATTCTTTAATCCCTCAAGAAAGATTGACAATCTCACATATCCACACCTTACAAACAGGGATCGTGGAGACAAACCCAACGCTTCTTTTGTAGAAAGACTTGAGAGAAATTATATGAGTATCAGCTCCGAAAAAACAGCTAGGCGCTGCGATCAATCCTCAAGAAATACTAAAATGTGTCAGGGTTTTAAAATTCAATTAATTCATGCCAAGAAAAGTTCTGGTACTCTTACCAAGAAGAGATAGAAATCATATCAATTCCGGTTGCACCGGAATGATATAGAGGACACGGCAATGCCGTGTCCCTACCGAAAATAATATTGTAGGGACACGGCACTGCCGTGTCCTAATTTTGGCTAATAATTCCGATGCTACCGGAAACGATATCAAACTGTTGAGCAGAGTTTATTAAAGCATTTCGGAGAGATCAAAGACCAGACAGCATTTCACTTTTGACTCAAGTCAGATCCTGCCGTTTCTCTGACCGAAATCGAGGTAAATTAGCACTCTTTTTATATCTCAAATGGGTTTTATAATATAAAGTAAAGCGATCGCCCTTTCCCGATCCTAAAAATATATATCTTAAGGATATTGACAAAAACTATTAAATGTGTCCTTGACTCTTAATTTTCTTTAAAACTAGCTATTGACCAGATCGCCCTTGATTCCGATATAGTGATATAATCCAGACTATAATATCAAATTGATATAAATGCTTGAATTATCAGCCCTTGGACTGCTACAGTTGCAACCCCTGCACGGCTATCGGCTAAAGCAACAACTGGAGCTGTTTATGAGCAGTTGCATCAGCGTCAACTACGGAGCGATTTACCCGCTGCTGAAGCGCTTGGAAGAGCGAGGGGAGATTTCGGTAATAGCCGAAGAAGCCGGAGATGCGGGCTGTCCGCGCAAAATCTACGGAATTACCGCCCAAGGGCGCGAACTCTGGCGGCAAAAAATGCTCGAACACCCTCAAGAAAGCTGGGTTAACAGTGGTTCCCGGTTCCAAATCAAGTTTTTCTTTTTTGGCGACTTAGAACCCGCAGAACGGATGAAATTGTTGGAACACCGCTTGCGAGCCTGTTACACCAGGCAAGACTACATCGAAAGCCTCAAGAGCGAATATCCACTAACCGACGACTATCAATTCGCCTCTCGCGATCGCTGCAAGTCAGTGCTGGCGTCAGAGATAGAGTGGTTAACCGAGCAACTAGCCAAGGAAAAAAGCGCGATCGCTGGAGTGCGTGACTCCCCAACCTTCGCTGAATCCGCCGACTCCAACGGAAAATCATTCCAACTCACCCACTCAGGTGAGTCATAAGAAGGATGTCTAATCATTCCTGCCATCGTAACTTTTGAGAGATAACAAGAAGCTTTCCTAAAAAGAATCACTCCCTGGCTTTGCTAACTGCGATCGAACTAAAGCCCTGCACATCCCCCAACCCCATTAAAAAGAGACTTTCCCGATTCCATCCTGTTTAAAATCGCTTGTCCTTATTCCCCCATGTTTGAGGGGAACGCCGGAAAATCAAAGATTTCGCCCAAGTCTCAGTCAGAAGTTAAAAAAAATCTAAGTGGTGCTGCCAATGAGTTATTCTAAATCCCCAGAATCCGTCGTTGAAGCTGAAGAGCAAAAACCTCCCACACCGGAACTGCACCCAACCGATGCCGACAGCGATCGACCGGATGATTTTCCGCCTATTGCTGATCGCCCCGAACCGATTGCTAAACCACGATCGCGCTGGCCCCTAATTGCCGCGATCGCGATCGTCACAGGCGCAGCAGGTTTCGGCTGGTACTCGTGGCAATCGGGTCATAATCGCGCACAACAACCAGCAGCAGCAGCCCAACCCAAAAGCATACCAGTCAAGCTCGCAGCCGTAGAAAGCAGCTCAGTCCAAGAAGCCTCCGAATTTGTCAGCAGCTTAGAGGCCAAGCGCTCAGTAGAAATCAAACCCGAAGCAGAAGGGCTCGTCACGGAAATTTTTGTCAAATCCGGGGACTTCATAAATAAAGGGCAAGCCATCGCCCGCATGAAAAGCGACAGCGCCCAAGCTGACTTGAGGCAATCCCAAGCCAACCTGATCCGCGCTCAATCCCACTTAGCCGAATTGCAAGCAGGAGCCAGGCCCGAAGAAATTGCCCAAGCTCAAGCCCAAGTCGCCCAAGCGCAAGCCAACCTAGCCCAACTGCGATCGGGCAGTCGGCCCGAAGAAATTGGCCAAGCCCAAGCCCGCGTTAGCCAAGCTGAAGCCGACCTCGCCGATGCCCAAACAGGTAGCCTCTTAGAAGACATTGCCCAAGCAAGAGCTCAAATAGAAGCAAGCACAGCCGAAGCAAAATTAGCTACCCAGCAACTTGCCAGATATCAGGCATTGGCAAAAGAAGGTGCAGAATCCGCGAACACCCTCGAACAATACACCCAAAAAGAAGGCAGCGCCAAAGCCAACCTCCGAGAAGCTCAAAGGCGGTTCCAGCAGCGGCAAAAGAACAGACAAGCCGAGATCGATCGCCGGACAGCAGCCTTGCAACAGCAGCGACAAGCTTTGCGGCAATTGCAAAACGGTTCGCGCCCAGAGGAAATAGCCAAAGCCGAAGCAGAAGTCGCACAAGCCAAGAGCAGATTAGCGCAGTTAGCCAACGGTACGCGCCAAGAACAGGTCGATCAAGCTGAAGCGCAAGTTGCCGAGGCCGCCGCTCAAGTGCGTGGCTTTGAAGTACAACTACAAGAAACTGCTGTCACCGCGCCCTTCGCAGGAGTCATCGGCGACATACCAGTGAAAGTAGGTGATTACTTGCAAAAAGGCAACGCCATTGCCACCCTGACAGAGAACCAATTGCTAGACTTGCGGTTATCAATTCCTTTGGAACGGCAGCCTCAATTACGCTTAGGGCTGCCAGTACAAATGCTCGACGCTCAAGGTAAGGCGATCGCCCAAGGTCAAATCAGTTTTATCTCCCCAAACGTCAGCGCCAATTCCCAAACAATTTTAGCTAAAGCCACCTTTCCCAACCCCACCGGCGAACTGCTTAATCTCCAGTTTGTCAAAGCTAAAGTCATCTGGAAACAGAACCCCGGAATTTTAGTTCCAGTCACAGCAGTTACTCGCTTAGGTGGGGAAACTTTTGTCTTCACAGCTCAAAAGCCGGAACAGCAAAAACCTGGAACACCACCTTTAATAGCGCGGCAAAAGCCCGTGAAATTGGGAACCATTGAAGGTAATAATTATCAAGTTATCCAAGGTTTGAAAGCCGGGGAAAAAATTGTTACCGCAGGCATCCTTAACCTGACAGACGGCGCTCCGATTATGGCTCAAGAGGAAGGAGAACGATAGAAAAGATTTTGTAGGGGCGGGTTCACCTAGATATAAGACACCCAACCCAGATATCTCAAAACCCGCCCCCACCCCACGAATCGATTCAAAATTGCCCCAACCATCGAAAGCGGTAGCTATAGTTGTTAATTGTTAGTTGTTTATTTATGTCATTACGAGCCAAGCGAAGCGCAGTTGCGAGGGTACGAAGCAATCCCGAAGCGATCGCCAAGGTGAAAAATTGCTTGAATCTTGCTAAAAACCGGGGCGGGTTTTATAGATAAATCGCTTGTATTATATATCTTGGCGAACCCGCCCCTACAAAAATTGTTAATCGTTCGACAACAACTCACAACTAACAACTAACAACTAACAACTACCCATTACCCAAACAATGTTTGCAGATTTCTTTATTAAACGACCAGTCTTTGCTAGCGTCTGCGCCTTAATTATTATCTTAGTAGGCGCAATTAGCATTCCCACATTGCCGATCGAGCGCTTCCCCGACATCAGCCCCACCCAAATCAACGTCACCGCCAACTATAGCGGTGCCAATGCTGAAGTTGTCGAAAATGCGGTAACAAACATCCTAGAAAGGCAAATCAACGGCATTGAAGGACTGAAATATCTAACTTCCAGTAGCACTAACAGTGGAACTAGCACCATTACAGCCACCTTTGATACTTCCCGCGACAAAGATATTGCCGCCGTCGATGTACAAAATCGAGTTGCAGTCGCTCAACCACAACTCCCAGATGCCGTACAACGCACAGGAGTTACAGTTACCAAACAATCTAACAGCCTACTGCTGGCTATAGGATTATTTACCGAAAATAAAGAATACGACACCATATTTTTAAGCAACTACGCCGACCTCTATTTAGCAGATACTTTAAAGAGAGTAAAAGGGGTGGGCGACGTGCGAATTTTTGGGGAAAGACGCTATGCTATGCGCCTGTGGATCGACCCCAATAAATTAGCGGCTCGTAAGCTAACAATGCAAGATGTAACAAGAGCAATTAATGAACAAAACTTGCAAGTTGGTGTAGGAAGAATTGGTCAAGAACCCGCCCCAGAAGGGCAAATGTATCAGATTGATTTGAGTGCAGAAAGCCGTCTCAAAAGCCCCACAGAATTTGAAGACATAGTTATTAAAAGCGAAACAAATGGAACTTTAGTTAAGTTAAAAGATGTCGGTAGAGCCGAATTAGGAGCAGAAAATTATAACTCTTTCCTCCGATTTAGAGGGAATGACGCGGTGGGTTTAGGAATTTACCAATTGCCAGGAAGTAATGCTCTAAATGTTGCCCAGGCCGTCAAAGTAGAAATGGAAAAATTAGCTAAAAACTTCCCTCCGGGGGTGATACATAGAACGGCACTAGATACGACTCAATTTGTCCAAGAGTCAATGGCAGAAGTAGTCAAAACTCTGTTTGAAGCAGTCTTGCTAGTGGTGATAGTTATTTTTGTTTTCCTGCAAGATTGGCGCACTACGATTATTCCCACCATCACAATTCCCATTTCCTTGATTGGGACATTTGCCTTTATCAAAGCTTTCGGATTTACGATTAACAGTTTGTCTCTATTTGGTCTTACCTTAGCAACAGGTTTAGTGGTTGATGACGCTATCATCGTAGTCGAAAATATTGACCGTCTAGTCCGCCAAGGTATGAATGCCCGCCAAGCAGCTTCTGAGTCAATGCGGGAACTTTTTAGTGCTGTAATTGCCACTTCCTTAGTATTGATGGCCGTGTTCGTACCAGTGGCATTTTTCCCTGGGACAACGGGAGCACTCTATAAACAATTTGCCTTAACAATTGCTTTTTCCGTGCTGCTTTCTACCTTTATGGCGGTTACTCTTACTCCCTCACTTGCGGCGATATTACTGCGCCCAGGTAAGAAGTTTGGCGGCCCGTTGGGTTGGGTGTTTAACCGGATTAATATTTTTCTGGATTGGATGCAAAAGAAATATAGAGAGTCCTTAATATTCTTAACACGATTTAAAACCCTTGTTACCCTGTTGTTTATCGCTTCTCTGGGATTCACCGCTTGGCTTTATTTAGCAGTACCAACAGCATTTATCCCAGAGGAAGACCAGGGCTATTTTCTGACAATTATTCAAGGGCCTCAAGGCGTTTCGCTGCAATACACCCAGCAGGTGATGGACGGAGTTGAACAAGAAATCCTCAAAGTTCCTGAAGTTGTGGGGACTTTTTCTGTAGGTGGCTTTGGTTTTAGTGGTAATAGTTCCAATCAGGGGATTATATTTACTACCCTTAAACCCTGGAAAGAAAGGGAAGGTGAAGATCAAACCGTACAAGCGATTATTGGTAAATTGCGGGGTAAGTTTTTCGCGATTCCAGAAGCTAGAATTTTCCCTGTGAATCCGCCGGCTATTCAAGGTTTAGGTCAATTTGGAGGCTTCCAATTTCAATTGCAAGACCGCAAAGGTAACAGCGGTTTAGATTCTCTAGTTCAGGCGATGGGTGGGATTTTAAAGCAGGCTAATCAGACCCCTGGCTTGCAGGCGGTATTTAGTACGTTTGCTGCGAATACGCCTCAGTTACTTGTGGAAGTTGACCGCAATCGAGCTAAGGCTCTAGATATTCCCATTAATGATGTTTTCAGTACGTTACAAACGGCTCTGGGCTCTCAGTATGTGAATGATTTTAATCTGCAGCAGCGCAATTATCGGGTGTATGTTCAGGCGGATAAACAGTTTCGTGATAACCCTGAAGATATTAGTAAATTGTATGTCCGCTCTGGAAAGAATGAAATGATTTCTTTGAGCAATTTGGTGAAGATAACTCCGGTGGTGGGAGCGCAAAGTGTTAACCACTACAATTTATATAGGTCAATTGAAATTAGTGGCTCTCCGGCTCCGGGAGCGAGTTCTGGACAAGCGTTAAAATCGATGGAAAAGGTGTCGGCTGAAGTTTTGCCGTCTGGTTTTGGGTATGAATGGTCGGGGAGTTCTTTAGAAGAAATTGAGTCGGGGGGTCAAGCACCAATAATTTTTGGTTTGGGGCTGATTTTTGTGTTTTTGGTTTTGGCTGCTCAGTACGAAAATTATGTCGATCCTTTCATTATTTTGCTATCGGTACCTCTAGCGATTTTAGGTGCACTTTTAGCTCAGTCGTTGCGGGGTTTGGCGAATGATGTTTATTGCCAGATTGGTTTGGTGATGTTAATTGGATTGGCTAGTAAAAACGCGATTTTAATTGTGGAATTTGCTAACCAGTTGCGGGAACGGGGGTATTCAATTGCTAAGGCAGCAGTCGAGGCTTCTCAAGAGCGTTTACGGCCGATTTTGATGACTTCTTTATCATTTGTTTTGGGGATTGCTCCCCTAATTAACCCGGAAGGTGCCGGGGCGGCAAGTCGTAGATCGCTAGGGAATGCGATCGCGGGGGGGATGGTTGTTTCTACTTTCTTGAGTTTGTTTATGGTGCCGGTTCTGTATGTGGTGGTTGTCTCGGCTCGCGATCGCTTTAAGAAGCGCGATCGATTAGACAATCTGCCCGATGATGGTACAACTTTGAACGGCAAAACAATTCCAGGCGAGGAGGTTGAGCGCGATAAAGTATCGCCCTTTTAGTTGGTAATTAGTTCCTTTAACTATCCGGTTAGTGGCTCTTTCTTCAAAATACCCCACTATCTGTGTCACCGACTTTTTGAGTGTTGCGACGCTGTGCGGTCACTCGCGGAGAATATTTTTTGTGCAGGTAGCGATCGCCCGATCGCACCCCATCGTGCAATAATGATATGACTTGCACAAAAGCTCTATTAGTAGGTAAATTTTGCCTACCTTACCGCTACATATAGCGTCTCAACTGTCAACCCGTGCAAGTTACCAATTAAACCGGCTGTTGCACTACACAAATTTTTCCTAATGGCTGAAGTCCCCCTAAATCCCGCAGAACTTGCAGAAGCCCTCAACGGCTTTACCGATATCAATTTCCAATTGCCAGACCCCGAAGACGAACAAATACCAGAGTTTGATTTTGAAAATCAGGTTGACAATGCCTGGAAAGTGTGCGATCGCTTCGACTTGCAAACCGACATTTGGCGGGGACGCATTCTCCGAACAGTCCGAGACAGAGAAAAAAAAGGCGGCGAAGGACGCGGCACAGGCTTTTTGAACTGGCTAAAAGAACGAGAAATTGGCAAAAGTCAAGCCTATTCTTTGATAGAATTAGCTAATAGTGCCGATACTCTGATCCAGCAAGGAGATTTAGACCCAAATTCCATTAGAAACTTCAGCAAAAGAGCCTTTGTAGAAACCGCCAAAGCATCTCCCGAAGTGCAGCAAATGGTAACAGATGCCGCAGCAAGTGGCGATCGCATCACCCGCCGCGAAGTCAAACAACTATCCGACGAATGGATGGCAATGAACTCAGATTTATTGCCCGAAGAAGTCAAAGAAAAAGCATCTACCGGTTCTCTACCTTCCCGCTACCTCGCTCCTTTAGTCAAAGAAATGGAGAAACTCTCCCCATCTCACCAAAGCGAAATTCAAAAAGAAGTAGCAGAAAATCCCGACGTAGATACTGTCAAACAGCTAACTTCCGACGCCAAGAACTTATCAAAATATCTCGACGCCGCCGCCCAAGTGCAAGCTCTCAATCAGTCTCACTTAGACATGGAAATGGCATTAGAAGAATCTTTGCGAGTAGGCTGTTTGGGAACCACCGCCGACGTTGTAAAACAAGCCGCACAGCTAGAACAAACCGTAGTCAAACTCTACACTATTTGGAAACGCTTAGGCAGTTTGGCAGATAGATTGTACGTGGATACAGGAGCAAGCACACCGAATTTGCGGTTGCTTTTGGGATGCTTAGACAGTCTTTCGGGAGAAAAGATTGAAGTGGATTTTGGAGATGGAGAACGCTCTATTCGCTTGCAAATTTTCAGCGAATAGCTCAACCTTGACCGCAGATAAAAGCCAACCTCCAGGCTCCTTATCTGCGTCGATTCCGGTTCATCGGCGGTTAAATTTTTTGATTTTTTTCCAAAGATAGCGGGGATTCAAATAACGCCGATATTTGGTAACCACTTCTTTCCCCAACAGCACGACGCTAATCCAAAAACACACTTCGGCCACAACAGCTAGAACGACAGATAAAGTAGTTTTTTGGGTAATGTCCAGCGGCAGGAAGGGCCCAACCAAAAAGATTGCCAGCCACGGCAAAAAAGATATGACAAATAAAAACAAACCGAGCTTTTGCATAGATTCACATAATAATACAGCTTTGATATTCCCTTTATCTCTTAGTCCGCTGGGAGTGGATTTTGTTTGTATAGTAGCGATGTCAATCGCCGAGTGACTACAAATTCAGGCGTGGCTGATTCACGGTATGAATAAACTTTTCGCTTGATATTACAAAACTCACCATAGTGGGCTGATAGCAATTGGGAAATTTTGAATTCATACCTGTATTCAGCAACGCCCAAATTCACATCTTGTACCAATGTCAGCAACAGGCAAGATGTCTGTTCCACAAGAACATTTAGTATTTGTGGAACAGGCATCTTGCCTGTTCTTGAGAATGGTTCCACAAATGACTACAAACTTAATTGCCAAGCATCTCCAGCTCAATTCTTAATTCCCGTCGCCGCAATCCCCCGAATAAACTGCCGTTGACCGGCCAAAAACAGCAATACCACCGGCACTGTTCCAATTACCACCGCCGCCATCAACAACTGCCAACTGCTAGTAAACTGTTCCTGAAATTCCGCCAAAACCAACTGCACAGTCCGCAACTCCGGCCGCGTCGTAAACACCAGCGGCTTAAACAAATCATTCCACTCCCCGATAAACGTAAACAAAAACAGCGTCACCAAAGCAGGGCGGGCCAAAGGTAACATCACCTGCCACAAAACCTGCCAGCGGTTAGCCCCATCCAGCATTGCAGCCTCCTCCAACTCCACCGGAACAGTCATAAAATACTGGCGCAGCAAAAAAATCCCAAAACCGTTAGCCGCCGTAGGCAAAATCAGCGCCCCGTAAGTATTCAGCAGATGACCCCACTTCAAAACCAAAAAAATCGGAATCACCAAAAGCTGAAACGGAATTACCAGCGTCGCCAAAACCCCCAAAACTACGGCCTGTCGCCCCCGAAACTTCAGCCTGGCCAAAGCATAACCGGCCAAAGCAGAAGTCACAACCTGAAAACCCGTCACTGCGATCGCCACTACAGTAGAATTAAAGAATGCCAACAAAAAATTACCCCGTCGCCAAGCCTCTTGATAGTTCGCCAAAGTCAGGCCTGTGGCCTTGACACCAACACCAGATGGTGATAAAGAAACCAAAAATACAGCAGCCAGCGGCAGCAGCACCAGCGCAGCCCCCGCCAGCAACAAAATAAAACTCAGCAGTTCCAGCGCTTGAGACCTGTCAAAGGATTTACCCATAAATTTGTGAATTAACCTAAAATCATAAGCCTGTGAGGTTCTCTAACCCGATCGCCTCCCAGAGGATTCCCATACAACAACATAATATGTCGTAGAGGGAAAGAAGGAGTACCAAGCGAGAAAGTTGTGGTTAGGATATAATGTTACAGATAGAGTTGGTACTGTAAAACCCTTAAAGGTGGAGACATAGACCGTATTTCTATCATCTATTTCCGGGAAAAAGATCGACTAACGACTAATTCAAGTAATTAGTAAATAGATAGCATTCTAGCGATAGTCTTTCTGGAGTGTTCGACGGCAAAAGTCCGGCAAACACGCTGATGGCGCCAGTTTTTTCCCGGTAGTCAAAGAAAAGTTCTTTGTCGAAAGAATCCTCAGCTATAATCTCTGATTTAGATGGGGTGCGTTCAAAATAGGTAAAGTGCACGGTCACTGACCCCGAATTTTAAAGGGGTTTCCAAACATCCCAGAAGCTTATATGAGGAGACTACATATCTATGCCCCAGCTTGAGGCTAGCCCAACAATTGACTTTCAAACCGAAACTTACAAAGATGCTTACAGCCGCATCAACGCCATTGTGATTGAAGGCGAACAAGAAGCTCACGACAATTACCTGACACTGGCCGAACTGTTGGCTGATAAAAAAGCAGAGTTAATTGGCTTGTCCAAGATGGAAAACCGCCACATGAAGGGCTTCCAAGCTTGTGGCCGGAATCTTAAAGTCACGCCGGACATGGCATTTGCCAAGCAGTTCTTTTCGGAACTGCACAAAAACTTCCAGACGGCCGCGGCCCAAGGTCAGATTGTAACTTGCTTGCTGATTCAATCGCTAATTATCGAGTGTTTTGCGATCGCAGCTTACAACATCTACATCCCCGTCGCCGATGACTTTGCTCGCAAAATCACCGAAGGCGTTGTCAAAGAAGAATACAGCCACCTCAACTTTGGGGAAGTCTGGCTGCAAGCTCACTTTGAGGAATCCAAAGCCGAACTCGAAGCAGCCAACCGCCAAAACCTGCCCATCATCTGGAAGCTGCTAAATGCTGTCGCAGATGATGCCCGCGTCTTGGGAATGGAAAAAGACGCTTTAATCGAAGACTTTATGATTGCCTACGGCGAAGCCCTAGGCAACATAGGCTTTAACAACCGCGATATCATGCGGATGTCAGCACAAGGCCTCGCAGCCTAATTAATGTGGAAATAAAGAATGGGAAAAAAATTAAAAATTAAAAATTAAAAATGGGATAGCTCATTTTAAAATATAAATTTTTAATCTTCCCATCTTCCCTCTTCCATCTTTCATCTTCAATCTTCCTTCATTTGACAACTTAATGTTTGGTCTAATCGGTCACTTAACCAGCTTAGAACACGCCCAATCAGTAGCTAACGAGCTGGGCTATCCAGAATATGCCGATCAAGGTCTTGATTTTTGGTGCAGCGCACCGCCCCAAATAGTTGATCATATCACGGTAACAAGCATCACTGGACAAAAAATAGAAGGCCACTATGTGGAGTCCTGTTTTCTGCCAGAAATGCTCGCCACTCGCCGGATTAAAGCAGCCACTCGCAAAATCCTTAATGCGATGGCACACGCTCAAAAACACGGGATTAACATCACTGCTTTAGGTGGCTTTTCTTCGATCATTTTTGAGACTTTCAACTTGCAGCAAATTAAGCAAATTCGCAATCTCAAGTTGGAGTTCGAGCGCTTCACCACTGGTAACACTCACACGGCTTATATCCTCTGCCGCCAAGTAGAAGAAGCAGCCCCAAAATTGGGGATTGAGCTTTCAAAAGCCACTGTAGCCGTTTGCGGTGCTACTGGCGATATTGGCAGTGCTGTCTGTCGCTGGCTGAATGTTAAAACAAATGTAGCAGAATTGTTGCTCATTGCCCGCGACAAAGAACGATTGCAAGATTTGCAATCGGAATTGGGGCGAGGCAAAATTATGGACTTGGAAGAAGCCCTCCCCCAAGCGGATATTGTAGTGTGGGTAGCGAGTATGCCAAAGGGAGTAGAAATTGACCCCAAGACATTGAAGCAACCCTGTTTATTGATTGACGGTGGCTATCCGAAAAATTTGGCAACTCAGGTTCAGCATCCCGGAATTTACGTACTCAATGGCGGGATTGTGGAGCATTCCCTCGATATTGAGTGGAAAATTATGAAGATTGTCAATATGGATGTGCCGGGCCGACAGTTGTTTGCCTGTTTTGCTGAATCAATGCTGCTGGAATTTGAAAAATTGTATACCAATTTTTCTTGGGGACGGAATCAAATTACTGTAGAAAAGATGGAGCAAATCGGTCAGATTTCTGTCAAACACGGTTTCCGACCTTTATTAATGTCAGTTTGATGTTAAGAGTCAACAGTTAAATTTGAAATTTTAACTGTTGACTATTTTGTTGGGGCATCGGAATAATATTTTTCGGAGTGCAGCGCGAGCTTCCGGATCGCGCTATATGATAATTATGATGTGACCAAATTTGATATCCTACAAAATTTAAAACTCAAAGTTGGCAATTTTTCCGTCTTTTTTACTATCCCCAGACAGGGTAGGATCGGAAAATAGTCGATCGACTTTCACCTTAAAACCCTATAGAAATTATCAGCGTGGCAAACCCCGACCGCAAACCACTACTACTAGATTTTGAAAAGCCCCTGGCGGAACTAGAAACCCGAATTCACCAGATCCGCGAACTCGCCGAAGAAAACAGCGTCGATGTCACCGACGAAATTCGCAAACTCGAAGCTCGCTCGACACAACTGCGACAAGAGATTTTCAGCAGCTTATCCCCCATGCAGCGGCTGCAACTGGCCCGGCACCCGCGCCGCCCCAGCACCCTCGATTACATTCAGGCAATTAGCGACGAGTGGGTCGAGCTGCACGGCGATCGGCGCGGCGGAGACGACCCGGCCCTCGTCGGCGGAATTGCCCGCATAGACGGGCGCCCCACAGTCATCATCGGCCATCAAAAAGGGCGCGACACTAAAGACAATATCGCCCGCAACTTCGGCATGGCTGCTCCCGGTGGCTATCGCAAAGCCCTGCGGTTGATGGAACACGCCGATCGCTTCGGAATGCCAATTTTCACATTTATCGACACTCCCGGAGCTTGGGCGGGCTTAGAAGCAGAACAGCTCGGACAGGGAGAGGCGATCGCCTGTAACCTCCGAGAAATGTTTCGCCTCGACGTTCCCATTATTTGCACCGTCATCGGCGAAGGCGGTTCCGGCGGCGCCTTGGGTATCGGTGTCGGCGAGCGGCTGTTGATGCTGGAACATTCCGTCTACACCGTCGCCACTCCCGAAGCTTGCGCGGCCATTCTCTGGAAAGATTCTGGCAAAGCTAACTTGGCCGCAGAAGCCCTGAAAATCACTTCCTGGGATTTGAAAAACCTCGGCGTTCTCGATCAAATAGTACCAGAGCCGATCGGCGGCGCTCACTCGAATCCCCTCAAAGCCGCTTCCATGCTCAAACAAGCTTTGTTGGAAAACTTAGCAGAACTAACACAGCTTACGGCTCAGCAGCGACGCGAGCTTCGGTATCAAAAGTTTCGCCACATCGGCGTATTCACTGAAATTTCTGCTTGAGCCGATCGATTCAGAGTTATCAGTTAGGAGTTAAAACTCTCTTAACTTTAAACTGATAACTCACAGCTCATTATTCTGCGGTTCAGTCAGCAGTGTTATAATTTCTCAGGTGACACCGGCTTAACAGTTCTTAATGTTGATCTCATAATTAACTGTGATCACCCGCAGCAGACAGCTTTCTAATTTGCCGAAGAAGGCTGCAACGCTTGAGGGAGTAGCCGAGCGAAAGTATTAGGACACTGAATGAACCATCCAACAACAAAGCAGGCTCTGATAACCGGAGCCAGCAGCGGTATTGGCAAAGCGACGGCTCTAGCGTTCGCCGCCGAGGGCATAAATCTGGCCTTAGTTAGCCGAGAGTCGGAAAACTTAGAAGCCGTTGCCGCAGCAGCCCGAGAAGTCGGAGTGAAAGCAGAAGCTTATCCCTTAGACTTGGCAAAAATTGAGCAAGTGCAAAGCAGCATCAGCGCGATCGCAGCTCAATTGGGTTCCGTAGATATCCTGGTCAACAGCGCGGGTATGGGCTACACCGGCTCCTTGACGGAAACGTCCCTAGCCGACTGGCAGAGCGTTCTAGACCTCAATCTGACTAGCGTTTGGCAGTGCATTTTAGGAGTTTTGCCCTCCATGCGCGATCGCGGATCGGGAATCATCATCAACGTTTCCTCGATCGCTGGCAGCCAAACCTTCCCCAACTGGGGAGCCTACTGCGTCAGCAAATTCGGTCTCATGGCTTTGTCTAAAACCTTAGCCGCCGAAGAACGGGCTCACGGAATTCGCGTAACAGCAATCTGTCCGGGTTCTGTCAATACTCCCATGTGGGACACAGATACCGTGGACGCCGACTTCGATCGCACCGCCATGTTAACCCCAGAAATCGTCGCCCAATCAATTCTGCACGCAGTTCAGTTGCCAGCAAGTGCAGTAATTGAAGAAATCACCCTCATGTCCAACGCAGGAGTTTTGTGAACTTGAGATTTTAGACTGCTGGATTTTTCTCGAATTCAACAATCTTTGAATCTCTCGCTATATCCCCCTATCGAAAATCTCAAATCGATTCACCCTCACACCAACTTGTTATGACAATTGCATCTTCCACCGATTCCAATGGCTCGAACCCACTCTCGACTGACAGCATGAAACTGTTACAAACCGCAGAGAACAACTCCCCGCGCATCCCCACTCGACCCGATCGCAATTCCTCGCACGGTCAAGAATCCAGCGTGCCCAAACCCTCAGAAGTAGGCCAAGAAGAAATGATGGAGGCCGTTCGCACAATGCTGCTGGGAGTAGGAGAAGACCCCGAACGCGAAGGATTGCTCAAAACCCCAAAACGGGTAGCAGAAGCAATGCGGTTTCTCACCAGTGGTTACAGTCAATCCCTAGAAGAACTCCTCAACGGCGCTATCTTTGACGAAGGCCACAACGAAATGGTACTGGTACGAGACATCAGCGTATTCAGTATGTGCGAACACCATATGCTGCCGTTTATGGGTCGAGTTCACGTCGCTTACATTCCCAACCAAAAAGTAGTGGGATTGAGCAAATTAGCCCGAATTGCTGAGATGTACAGCCGCCGATTGCAGGTGCAAGAACGTTTGACACGCCAGATTGCCGAAGCAGTTCAGACAATATTGGAACCGCAGGGAGTAGCTGTAGTCATGGAAGCCAGCCATATGTGCATGACGATGCGAGGTGTGCAAAAACCCGGTTCTTGGACGGTTACGAGTGCCATGTTGGGCGTGTTTCAAGAAGAACAAAAAACTCGCGAAGAATTCCTGAATTTGATCCGCCACCAACCGGCATTCTTTTAATCATTAGTCATTAGTCATTAGTCATTAGTCATTAGTCATTAGTCAATCACTTTTTGGGTGGTGGCTAGCAATTAAGCAATTTGGTCACTAGCCCCCAGATTCATCCGCAGTCGCAATCTAAAATCTAAAATCTAAAATCTAAAATCTAAAATCAGATGACGATCGACTGATAAACCCATAAAATAGACGGGTGACTCATGACTTGTGACTAAATGAATCCTATTAAATTCGGTACAGATGGCTGGCGCGGCATCATTGCTGACGATTTTACATTCGATCGCGTGGCGTTAGTAGCTCCCCTAGCGGCACAAGTTCTCGCACAAACCGGCGGCAGCGATGGCAGCAGCGGTACCGTAATTGTCGGTCACGACCGCCGATTTCTGGCCGAAGAATTTGCCAAAACAGCCGCTATTGCCATCCAAAACGCAGGATTTGACGTGCTGCTTAGCGAATCCTACGCCCCCACTCCAGCTTTCAGCTTAGCTGCCAAACAATTAAATGCTTTGGGCGCGATCGTCCTGACAGCCAGCCACAATCCCGGTGCATATTTAGGATTAAAAGTCAAGGGCGGATTTGGCGGTTCAGTGTCGCCCGAAGTTACTCAAAAGATAGAAGCAAAACTCGAAAATCCGGCGGCACTTTCAGCAACTCCCGGCAAATTGGAGAATTTCAATCCTTGGCCTGCTTACTGCAAAACCTTGCAGGAAATGGTAGATATTGAGGCGATTAAAGAGGCGATCGCCAGCGGCAAAATTACAGTATTTGTAGATGTAATGCACGGTGCCGCCGCCGGAGGATTAGCTCAAATTTTAGAAGAAACGGTACACGAAGTCAACAGCGATCGAGATCCGCTGTTCGGCGGCGGTGCACCCGAACCTTTGCCGCGCTACCTGTCGCAGTTATTTCGGGTGATGCGTACTCACCAGCGAAAAAGCTCTGGTTTGTCGATCGGATTTGTATTTGACGGAGATAGCGATCGAATTGCAGCCGTTGACTCTAGCGGCAACTTTCTCAGTTCACAAATCCTAGTTCCCATATTAATCGAACATTTAGCCAAACGGCGCGGGCTGACCGGGGAAGTCATCAAAACAGTCAGCGGTTCAGACATAATTCCCAAAATTGCCAAGCTGTACAACTTGCCATTATTTGAAACGCCGATCGGTTACAAGTATATAGCCGATCGAATGTTAACCACCCAAGTCTTAGTCGGCGGCGAAGAATCGGGAGGAATTGGCTACGGTACACACATTCCCGAACGAGATGCTTTGCTGTCAGCGCTGTACTTGTTAGAAGCAGTTGTCAAATCCGGGGAAGACTTAAGCGAAATTTACAGCCGACTGCAACAAGAAACAAGCTTTACTTCAGGTTATGACAGAATAGACTTGCACCTAGCAAACATGGAAGAAAGGTCGCGTTTGCTGTCGCTGCTGCAAAATCAACCTTTAACAGAAATCGCCGGCAAAGCAGTTGTAGATTGCAACAAAGTTGACGGATATAAATTCCGTTTGGCCGACGGAAGTTGGCTGCTAATTCGGTTTAGCGGAACCGAACCTGTGTTGCGGCTGTATTCAGAAGCGGCGACCTTGAAAGAAGTTATGCAAAACTTAAACTGGGCGAAAGCTTGGGCGCATAATTAATCGCCGTTTTTAACCGTAGAGAAACGCAGATGAACGCGGATGAGTTGATATCAAATCTCTCTTTCTCTGCGTCCTCTGCGACCTCTGCGGTTAAAAAATCTTGTTTAAAAATCAAATAGTATGGCGGCTATACCAGGTTAATTTTAGGATCAAAGCAAATGGCTTACAGCGATTTCAGCCTTGCGAGAGTCAAAAAAGATTTTGGATTAACCTTAGATGAAACTCGCAATTTATTTGCCGAGACCAAACCAGTTTCACCATCCGAACTTTTAACAACAATCCTGATCGATTATGTACCGCTAGCAACTTTTATTTCCACACAAAAAGCTCGCTCAGAATTTTTAATTGCCCCGATATTAGCAGAAGTTCGGCGATTGTTAAACAAACGAGTTTCTCTTTTTTCCGGTAAGGATTTTACTGTCGATCCAGAAAGAGGTTTGCAAGGATTTTGCGATTATATTATTAGCGGTTCTTCAGAACAATTGTTCATCAGTGCTCCGGTTATAACAATTTTTGAGGCAAAAAAGGAAGATATCATTGGCGGTTTGGGTCAATGCGTGGCTGCAATGGTAGCGGCTCAATGTTTCAATCAAAACCAAGACACTGAGGTCGATCGCATTTACGGCGCGGTGACGACGGGTACTAACTGGAAATTCTTGATTTTGGAGGAAACTACTGTTTATATCGATCCGATTGAATACTATATTCAAGATGTTGATAAGATTTTGGGAATTTTGTTGCAACCATTTCCCCAATCTTTTGTTAATATGGAGCCGTAAGTTTTAAGAGAAATAATGACCGATCGCAAATTGCTAGTTGTAGCTACGGGCAATCCGGGTAAACTCAAGGAAATGCAAGTTTATCTTCAGGATTTGGGATGGGAATTGGAACTCAAACCGGAAGAGTTGGAAATCGAGGAAACAGGCGAAACTTTTATTGCTAATGCTTGCTTGAAGGCGTCTGAAGTCGCAAAAGCCACGGGCAAATGGTCGATCGCCGATGATTCTGGTTTAATGGTAGATGCACTCGACGGTAGACCTGGGATTTACTCGGGGCGCTACGGGAAAACCGATGCTGACAGGATATCTCGACTTCTCAAAGAATTAGGCAACGAACAAAACCGACAAGCACAATTTGTTGGCGTGATCGCGATCGCCCGTCCCGACGGTACAATTGCCTTGCAAGTAGAAGGAATTTGTCGGGGCGAAATCCTCCACACTCCTCGCGGTACGGGAGGTTTCGGATATGACCCCATTTTCTACGTACCCGCACAGCAACAGACTTTTGCAGAAATGACACCCGATATCAAGCGATCGCACTCTCACCGCGGTCGAGCCTTCCAGGCTCTATTACCACAAATAGCGAACCTTGTCAACCCCTAATGAGGAAAAAAGCCAAAACATGGGGTAACTGTGGCATTGGATATTGACACTTAGGTATCACAACTAAACAGGAAAGAGGTTTTTCGTTGGCAATGACCAGTTACCGATGACCAATTACCTGTTTGGCCAATGTCCAATGCCCAATGCCCCAGTATCTTAGATTGCCTCCAAGTTCTTTTCCCCAGTCCGAATCCGAATAATTTGTTCTACAGGAGAGATGAAAATCTTGCCGTCGCCAATCTCGCCCGTGCGGGAAGCCGCGATAATTTTATCAACCACCATGTCAACCTGATCGTTTTCCACAACAATCTCGACCTTGAGCTTTTGCAAGAACTCAACGGTGTACTCAGAACCGCGATAGCGTTCAGTCATGCCCTTCTGACGGCCAAAACCTCTAACTTCAGAAACAGTCATCCCCACAATGCCAGCATTGACGAGTGCGATTTTCACTTCGTCTAGTTTAAAGGGGCGAATAATAGCTTCAACCTTTTTCAAGTTTCTCACTCCTAACAGTTAGTACCTTCGTTATATTACTTAAATCGCGTGACATCTTTTAATATCACTGCTAGTATTAAGTATTTTGTAAAATATACTACCTTATTTTGTACTCGCGATGAGAGGCACGCCAATCTTTAACAATATTCTCCCATTGGCCCGAGGCGCGGGATCTCGGCTCCGATCACGGTAGAGTGAAAAAGACCCAAGCCCTCCGCCACCGATCTGCTAAAACAGAAAAAGAACCCAGGAGACAGGAGTTTTCCGGGTTTCCACTTTGCCATGTGAGATTTGCACGTATTGCTGAAAACTATAATTGCTAGAGGCGGTCAGTTAAACTATTCCTATGCACCCAGCCAGCCCTCCCCCTGACCGCAGCGGGCTTGATGCCCTACTGAGAAATCGCCCCTTCCTCGCCTTGTGGACGGGCCAGTTATTGGCCCAAGTGGCGGATAAAATCTTTTACGTATTGCTGATTATTCTGGTGAAAACAGGCGGTTACACACCTGGACAGAATCCGGCGGAAAATTCTATGCTGTCAGCGGTGATGATCGCCTACACGCTGCCGGCGATCGTCTTTGGTTCGGCCGCCGGTATCGTCGTAGACCGCTTTTCCAAAAAGCAAATGCTGATCGCCTGCAACGTGATTCGAGCCTTGCTGATTGTAGCTTTGCCGTTTTTGCCCAAAGCTTTTGTAGTCTTGCTGGCAATTACGTTTTTGGTCTCTACGGTAACGCAATTTTTTGCTCCAGCAGAAGCAGCCGCCATCCCCCTGGCCGTGGGGCGAGAGGGACTGATGTCAGCAAATGCTCTGTTCGCCTCGTCCACAATGGGCGGGATTATTGTCGGGATGACGATCGGCGAACCGCTGTTTAGTTGGGTCAAACACAGCTTCGGACCAGCTTCTCAAGAGTTTTTGCTGGGCGGGTTGTACCTGATATCAGCAGGTTTGATCTATGCCATGCGGATCAAAGAAAGTCATGCCGGCAGCAGTGGCAAAAACGTCCATCCTTGGCAAGACCTTAAAGAAGGTTTGCGGTATTTGAAACACAATCACCTTGTCAGCAACGCGATGGTGCAGTTGACGATTTTGTATTCCGTGTTTGCAGCACTTCAGGTTCTGGCGATCGCGCTTTCAGGCAAAATAGGTCTCAAAGAAACTCAATTTGGCTTTTTGCTGGCTGCTGCGGGAGTTGGAATGGTCTTCGGCGCAGCCTTTTTGGGACACTGGGGTCATCGAATGCACCACAAACCTCTGCCTTTAATCGGTTTCTTGATGATGGGTTTTGTATTAGCAATGTTTGCCTTTACTCGACAGTTATGGGTGGGATTCGGATTGAGTGCTCTGTTCGGTTTTGGTGCTTCCTTAATTAACGGCCCCATGCAGGCTTTGATTCAAGAAAAAACTCCCGAATCTATGCGGGGAAAAGTCTTTGGCTTGGAGAACAATGCGATTAATATTGCTCTGAGTTTGCCTTTAGCGCTGACCGGCCCGCTGACGGATGCTGTCAGCAAAGCCGTGGGTTCGGATGACCTCGGCTTGCGGATTGTGTTGCTGAGTTTGGGCTTTTTGGTCTCGGTGATGGGCATGGCAGCTTGGAAACATACTCGCAAAGTATTGCAGGACGCACTGTGAACTTTGGCAAGAAGGAAGAAGGCCAAAGGAAGGAAGAGGGAAGAAGGAAGATAAAAAGAGGGAAGAGGGAGAAGTTAGAGGGCTTTCTTTTAGCGATCGATCTCTAACATAGCAACCGCGCTGATGGTTAGGACGTTCTTAATTGCTGAAACGATTGTTTTTATTGTCGAAGGTCGAAGGACAAATGCTATACAAGCCTCATAGCGTGGTAAACCGGCATAGAGGCCGCGATTTTCTCTGTTTCTTTTCTTCCTCTGCTGTTCCACAATTTCTCGATCGGGCGATCCATGTCCGATAGCACAATCTTTTGTAAAATCTCACCACTTAAATTTTCATAGTTTCATTAATTAAGATTAAAGTAGTATAAAAGCTTTCATTAAAAATCATAATTAGTTTAAGGAAGGAAATTCTGTGCAACTAAAAACTAAAGTGACCATCAGGCGTGCAACTGGTGGATTTGCTCTGATTGACAGCTTGATCCGCCACGGCGTCAAGCATATTTTTGGTTATCCCGGCGGCGCAATTCTGCCGCTTTACGACGAACTCTACCGCGCTGAAGAAACTGGCGCTATCAAACATATTCTGGTGCGCCACGAGCAAGGTGCTGCTCACGCGGCCGACGGGTACGCCCGCGCTACCGGACAAGTTGGGGTTTGTTTCGCTACTTCGGGCCCCGGCGCAACTAATTTGGTGACGGGGATTGCGACGGCGCACATGGATTCGATCCCGATGGTTATTATCACCGGTCAGGTTCCCCGTCCGGCGATCGGCACTGATGCGTTTCAGGAAACAGATATTTACGGGATTACCCTGCCAATTGTCAAGCATTCTTATGTAGTGCGCGATCCGAGAGATATGGCGCGAATTGTGGCAGAAGCTTTCCACATTGCGAGTACGGGACGCCCCGGGCCGGTCTTGGTTGACGTGCCCAAGGATGTGAATTTAGAAGAATTTGACTATCTGCCAGTGGAACCGGGATCGGTGAGAATTCCGGGCTATCGCCCGACGGTGAAGGGAAATCCTCGGCAAATTAATCAAGCAATCTATTTGCTGAAGGAAGCAAAGCGTCCTTTGCTTTATGTGGGCGGCGGGGCGATCGCCGCGGGGGCCCACGAGGAAATTAAGGAACTCGCCGAACTTTTCCAATTGCCGGTCACGACAACGCTGATGGGCAAAGGTTCCTTTGACGAAAACCATCCTTTGTCGGTGAAAATGCTGGGGATGCACGGCACTGCTTACGCTAATTTTGCCGTTACCGAGTGCGATTTGCTGATTGCTGTGGGGGCGAGGTTTGACGATCGCGTGACGGGCAAATTAGACGAGTTTGCCGCGCGCGCTAAGGTGATTCACATCGATATCGACCCGGCGGAAGTAGGCAAAAATCGGGGCCCTGATGTGCCGATAGTCGGAGATGTCCGCCATGTTTTGATCGATTTGCTGCGCCGCTGTCGGGAAACAGGAGTTTCGGGGAATGCCGGACAGACTGCGGAATGGCTGCACAGGATCGATCGGTGGAAACAGGACTATCCGTTAGTTGTGCCTCATTACCCAGACATTTTGTCTCCGCAAGAGGTGATTTCGGAGTTGGCTACTCAAGCGCCGGACGCTTACTACACAACCGATGTCGGTCAACATCAAATGTGGTCGGCTCAATTCTTGAACAACGGGCCGCGCCGCTGGATTTCGAGCGCTGGTTTGGGCACGATGGGTTTCGGGCTGCCGGCGGCGATGGGCGCGAAAATGGCGCTACCCGATGAGCAAGTGATTTGTATTGCTGGCGATGCTAGCGTGCAAATGAATATTCAAGAATTGGGAACGTTAGCACAATACGGCATTAATGTCAAGGTTGTTATTGTAAATAATGGCTGGCAAGGCATGGTGCGGCAGTGGCAGCAGGCGTTCTATGGGGAGCGTTATTCGTCGTCGAATATGACTGTAGGGATGCCGGATTTTGTGATGCTGGCTGAAGCTTATGGCGTGAAGGGGATGCTGGTTTCGCGGCCGGAGGAACTCAAAGATGCGATCGGTCAAATGCTCGCTCACGACGGCCCGGTGCTGATGAACGTGAAGGTGACGAGGGACGAAAACTGCTATCCGATGGTAGTTCCGGGTAAGAGCAACGCTCAAATGGTTGGTTTGCCAGAACGCAGCAAGTTGCAATCTGCGGAGTTGATTTATTGTCCGAGTTGCGGCGCGAAGAATGTTTCGAGCAATAAGTTTTGTCCTGAGTGCGGGACAAAAGTTTAACGAGTTTTGAGTGGGGACTTAGGCTGTGCCTATTAGTCTCAACTTAAGGTCAAACGTAGTCATAGACTGCTGTTTATCGTCGAGGCCAGATCCCCCCTAGCCCCCCTTAATAAGGGGGGAACCGGAGCGATCTCAAAGTCCCCCTTCTTAAGGGGGATTTAGGGGGATCTGGCCTCGGATAAAAGCGAGAGATACAAAGGTTTCAGACTTAAGTTGACACATATCGGCAAGGCCGTGTCCTTACCCGGATCGGCTGTTCCACATTTAACACCATCTCCGCTGGCATCGCATCGAGAGCTTTAATCTGTAATCTCTAAGCATATTTTATGAGCCAGTGTCTAAACCCTGATTGCCTATTCCAAAACCCGTCTGGCTATACAAAATTTTGTCAAAAATGTGGGAATAAACTGCTATTGGGCGATCGCTACGGAGCCCAAAAAATTATTGGACAAGGGGGATTTGGGCGCACTTTTCTAGCTATTGACGAGTATAAACCCTCAAAACCTCCCTGCGTTATTAAACAATTTTACCCCCAATTTCAAGGCATTTATAGTATCCAGAAAGCTGCTGAGTTATTTGAGCTGGAAGCAGTACGCCTAGAACAGTTGGGTAAACATTCTCAAATTCCCGACTTATTAGCATATTTTAGTCAAGATGGACGACAGTATTTAGTCCAAGAATTCATCAAGGGTGAAAATTTAGCCCAAACACTAGAATCTAAGGGATATTTTAGCGAAACGCAGATTCGCGACTTGCTTAATAATTTATTGCCAGTATTCGAGTTCATTCATTCCCGCCAAGTAATTCACCGGGATATCAAGCCAGAAAATATTATTCTTCGGCAAGATGGGCAAATGGTTTTAGTTGACTTTGGAGCCGCGAAATATGCGACACAAACGGCTCTAGCGGTAACGGGAACGAGGATCGGGACGGCTGGATATACGGCACCAGAACAAGCCAACGGTAAACCGATTCATGCGAGTGATATTTATAGTCTGGGTGTCACTTGTCTGTGTCTGTTAACTGAGGTTGAACCGATTGATTTATTCGATGATAGGGAGTTTGAGTGGGTGTGGCGAGAACACTTAAAAACATCTGTCAGTTCGGAACTGGGTCATATTTTAGATAAAATGATACAGCCTGCTATTAAGAAACGTTATCAATCTGCTACTGAAGTTTTGCAGGCTCTTGGTACTCGATTACCTCAATTATCAGCTCAAACACCTCCATCGGCACCGCCACCAGACTCGCTTAAATCGGCGCAGGGTGTTGACTATACTCGTCTGCGGGATTTATTGGCAGCAGGAAAGTGGAAAGATGCGGATAGGGAAACATTCAAGGTGATGTTAAAAGCTGCGAGACGAGAGAAGGAAGGTTGGTTGGATACGAACTCGATCGAGAATTTTCCTGGCGATGATTTGCGGACGATCGACCAGTTGTGGGTAAAATATAGTCAGGGTCGTTTCGGCTTTAGTGTCCAGAAAAAAATCTGGTTAGAAATAGGCGGTAAAGTTGATTATGACACTGAATGCAAGCTAGGCGATCGTGTCGGTTGGCGAAAGAGGAGAAAGGGGAGGAAAGGTTGGTTGGAGTACGATGATTTAACCTTTAATCTGGAAGCACCACGGGGTCACCTCCCGTCGTGTGCGCGTGTGTTTGCGTGGGGGGGAGAAGGATTGGGTTGGGTTGTTGGGGTGTTGGGGTGGTTGGGGTTGGTTGTGTGGTTCTCTCTTCTCTCGCATCGAGAGCTGTAGGCTGTAATCTATAGCGATTGCAGCCCTTGGTTGGTTTGCCCGATCGTAACAAGTTGCACTCTGCGGAGTTGGTTTATTGTCCGAGTTGCGGCGCCAAGAATGTTTCGAGCAATAAGTTTTGTCCTGAGTGCGGGACAAAAGTTTAAGGGCGGAAAGTAGGGACACGGGGGTCAAGCCATAGGTGTCACCAATCGCCTGAAAACAATTGTATCTCTGGTCGATCGCCGAGTCCCAACCTCCCTACACACAAGTCCGAAATCTCTCAACACAATTCATGACTGAAACCCCAACTTTCGATATCGCAATTATTGGTGCAGGGCCGGGCGGACTATGTGCAGCCCAGGGGCTAGCCAATTTAGGTTTTTCGGTAGCTGTGTTTGAACGAGCTAGAGCTTTACGTCCCATCGGCGCTGCTCTAGGGTTAGCAGAAGCGGGGTATAAGGCATTGGGTCTCATCAATGCCGATCTCGCTACCCAAGTTCGTGCCTTAGGTGTCAACCCACAGCGACAACTGCTGATGAGACCCAATGGCGAGGTTCTGTTTTCTGATGAATCGCCCTTGGCGGGTACTCCCTTCACTTGGCTAGCGTGGTATAACCTACAAACCTCATTGCACAACACACTGCCACCTACCGTATCCCTTCACCTTAACCATAAGTTTGTCAACTTCACTAAGGTCCCCGATCCGTCCAAGCCTCCCTTACGTTTGCACTTTGAGAATCAGCCCGATGTTGGCGCACGACTGTTAATTGGTGCCGATGGGTATCACTCGGTGGTTCGCGGTCTTACCGTGGGAGATGGTGCGCCTCTGTACACTGGAACCATGACTTGGCGAGGAATCTTGCCCCGTCACATCCTAGCCCCCCTCGCTGAACCCTTTGCAGAAGGGGCTGGTTTTCAACTGGTGGTCGGAGACCAGAAAAATTTTTGGATTATGGATGCAGGACCCGAGGAACTCGCTTGGACAGGGACTGCACTGCATCCGACTACAGAGAAGAGTACCGATGTTTTAGCTATGGTTCTCCAAGTTTTTGACCAATGGACTCCCTTTGTTGAAAGGGTTATTCGAGCAACTGACCCTACCACCATTGTGGAAACTGGCGTGTTCGATCGGGAACCAGTATCCCAATGGGGGGATAGAGAGAGAATCACCTTATTAGGGGATGCCGCTCACCCGATGCGACCGTCATTAGGATTAGGTACTACTATGGCCTTTGAGGATGCTGTGGCTTTAACAAAAAAACTCAAGGGGCTGAACTTGCAGGATACTTCTTGTGTTGCTAAAGCTCTTACGGACTATGAAGAGGAACGGATTGCGATCGCCACACCGTTACAACTGAAAGCAAGGCAAGGAGGAGAAGCATCCCATTCCCCGGACATAGCTGACCAACTCAAGACAGGCTTTGAATTAGCCTTAGCTGCTCGTAGACAAAAGGACACTTCTGTATAGAAAAATTCGCGGGAGTGGCAAATGAATCTTTATTTGGGAATAGATTTTGGCACGACTGGCGCCCGATCGACTGTCATAGACTCCCAGGGGAAAATATATTGTGAGACAGAGTATACTTTTGCCAACAACGGGCAACAACAGCCTGAATTGCCCTCGCTGTGGCAAAATGCGCTGTGGGATTCGATCGAGCAAATTCCCCCAGCAATCCGCAATCAGGTAAGGGCGATCGCCATTGACGGCACATCCTCCACTGTCATGCTGTGCAATACCGAGGGTATACCAGTATGCGAGCCGATTTTATACAATGATGCGCGCGGTGCAGCGGTGACAGAGAAATTGCGGGCGATCGCGCCGGATAACCACACAGTATTGAGCGCTACATCGAGTCTGGCCAAACTCCTGTGGTTGCAGGAGGGCGGGCACGGGGGCACCGCCCCTACGGTTTTCCTGCATCAAGCTGACTGGCTGGCATTTCTGCTGCACGCGAAATTGGGAATTAGCGACTATCACAATGCTTTGAAACTCGGTTTCGATGTTGATACTTTGTGCTATCCGAATTGGCTGATCGAGGGAATTGCGGGCGCTGCAAGTCCTGAATTGCCGCAAGTTGTCGCACCGGGCACGCCTGTGGGGGAAGTGAGAGCTCAAGTGGGCGATCGCTTCGGTTTTCCCCGCGATTGTATAATTTGTGCTGGCACAACCGATAGCATTGCAGCATTTTTAGCAAGCGGTGTCAATTTACCAGGGGAAGCAGTAACTTCTCTCGGTTCTACACTAGCAGTCAAACTGTTAAGTCATACCCGCGTAGATGATTCTAGATACGGGATTTACAGTCATAAATTAGGCGATTTGTGGTTAGTTGGAGGCGCTTCTAATACCGGAGGTGCAGTGCTGCGACACTTTTTTACTGATGTTGAGTTAGAGAATTATAGCACACAAATTGATCCAGCACAAGAGAGTTTGCTGGATTATTACCCATTGTTGAAAAAGGGCGATCGCTTTCCGATTAATGACCCTAATTTGCCGCCCAGACTCGAACCGCGTCCCGCTGATTCTGTGGAATTTCTGCATGGTTTGCTAGAAAGCATAGCGCGGATTGAAGCGCGGGGATATCAATTATTGCAAGAATTGGGTGCAACTCCTTTGACCAAAGTTTATACTGCTGGCGGCGGGGCAAAAAATCCGGTTTGGAGTGCGATTAGAAATCGTTATTTAAAAGTGCCTGTTGAAACGCCGATTCATACTGCGGCTGCTTATGGAAGTGCGTTATTGGCGAAGCATGGAACGCAAATTTAAAGGTGGTAAATTTGGACGGATATCGATATCGATTAAAACTAAAATGAGAGGAAGCAAACATTCTGATATATTGTGTTAAGTTGTTATCCCTAAAAATTAAGGACAATGGCAAAGCTACCTGATGACATCCTGAACACAATTTTTACCTTGCAGCGGCGGCTAGTGGAAATCCTCAACGAAACAACCGCCACAGAATACATTTTAATGCAGCAGTTTGGCGAGACAGAAGCGACACTCCCCGAACTTGAATCCCTGGATAATGTTAAGGAAAGGTTGAGAAACCCTTACAATCGTTTGTACAGGCTTTTGCAGCAGGTGGCAGAATCTCAACCCGCTGCGACTGCGGATACGTTAAACTTTCTGTATAGAACGATAGAACAAACAGAGGCGGCTGTCGATGCCTCAGAAGCAACTATCCGAGAAATCAAAATGGATTGGAATTTGTCATGAACCAACAACCTAGAATCCCCGACGCTGAAACCAGAAAGCGACACGTTGAAAAGATGCGTGAAGTCTGCCAACAGTTGGACGCTTTGACTCTAAACCTGGATGAATTAATCGCCATATTTGAAGCTGATAACCGCCGCCAGCGTCGAGAACGTTTGGCGGGTAAATACAGGCGTGTGGAATCTCAGGTAGTCGAATAAGATCGATCGAGGGGCGATTCCCTACGGGAGAGTCTTGAATCATTTCTTTTGAGTCCCCTCTGTTTGGACGCAAGGTTGTGTAGTAATGGTTTCAACCGCCGAATCCGATCGCGAGTTTTCAACGCAGGTTTGATATGATGCTAATTTTGGCGCACCATCCAGACTAAAAATCCCAATATTTTATCTACGGGAGGTAGCGGATAATCGGTAAGATCGATCGTCACTATTTGCCCTTCCAGCTTGAGAAACCGCCAAGCTGTGCCGCTGGAAACGCTGCCGTAGATGGCTGATATCGATCGACTTTTCGCTTCATTAAACTTCTGGGCCGCAACCATTTCAGCAATACATTGACCCAAACCTACTTTCAAATCTCCTTTTTTAGCTTCTACCATTACAATTGCTGGGGCTTCAATGTCTAATTGTTCGGGGGAACGGCTGATGAGAAAATCGCAAACTCCTGTAAGTCCAACAGCAGCATCGACATTAAATTCTTCACCCGAAAACACGCTGATTTGTTGGTTCAGAATATTGCGAACTTCCAGCAATACAGGGTTTATAATAGCTTCTGAACGGGCTTTTTCGGTGCTGGTAGCGATCGCCCAAGGCAAATTTGTCTCTAGTAGGGTTTGCAAGGCTGTTCCGGGTGCGATCGGCTCGATTTCCGGCAGAAATCTGATTCCTTCCACTACTGTAAGATTGAATGCTTCTTTAACCTTGCCGATCGTTGTAAATTGACTGTAAGGCATAAAATCTGATGTTGTTTTTATTTCTGCTTTTCTATTACACTCGCTGCAACTTAGCTGTTCTCGGATCGATGATTTTTCTGCCCACACCTGAAAACTTAATTGCCAGATTAGTTTTATCGCCTTCTCCCAAAACGTGAGTAATTTCTCCAACTCCAAAAGCATGATGAAAAACCCGATCGCCTGTTTTCCACTCTGCCGGTTGAGAACTGCCGGAATTAGCTGTTGAATTATTAGTTTTTCCTTTAGATGCAGCCGTTTTCCCGGCTTTAGTTTTCTTCGCACTTCCAGCCAGCAAATGTGTCGGCAATTCCCCTAAGAATAGCGAAGGGGTGCAGTGTTCCCGGAAACCTCCCCAGAGGCGGCGTTCGCGAGTGTGGGTGAGAAATAGCAATTCCTGGGCGCGAGTGATGCCGACGTAGCACAAACGGCGTTCTTCTTCGATCGCTTTCGGGTCGTCCAAACTGCGGAAATTGGGAAATAAACCCTGTTCCATTCCGACTAGAAATACCACGGGAAATTCTAACCCTTTTGCTGAGTGCAGCGTCATCAGCGACACGCGGGAATCTTCTTCCTGCAAGTCATCTAAATCGGATGCTAAAGATGCTTTTGCTAAAAATGATGTCAGCGTCGGTTCTTCGTTTTGTTCTTCAAATTGCAGCACAGCATTGTACAATTCTCTGACGTTTTCTATGCGATTTTCTGCTTCCTCGGTTCCTTGATTTTTCAAATCGTCAATGTAGCCTGAATCTTCGATAATTCCTTGGACAATTTGCGAAGCGGGCAGGGTTTCAACTTGCGATTGCCAACGACCAATCATTTCGGCAAACTTAATAATAGCTTTTGCCGATCGCCCTGCGAGAGTATTGACAGAAGATTCATCGCTGAGGATTTCCCACAACGGAATGCCCAATTGAGTTGCAGCGTCTTCGACTTTGGAAAATGTGGTATCGCCAATGCCGCGGCGGGGAGTATTGATGATGCGTTTGAGGCTGACGCTATCGTCGGGATTGGCAAGCGTCCGCAGGTATGCTAGGATATCTTTGATTTCTTTGCGATCGTAAAACTTGAGGCCACCGACAATATTGTAGGCAATGTCTAAACGCATTAACGCTTCTTCAAAGGATCGAGATTGAGCGTTTGTGCGGTAGAGAATCGCAAAGTTACTGCCGTTTTCGTATTCGGAGTTTTGGCGCTTCAAGGAATGAATTTGACCTGCTACAAATTCCCCTTCATCTAATTCGTTGTCTGCGCGCCAGACAACAATCGGAGCTCCCGGTTCGCGAGTCGGCCGCAGAATTTTCTCGATCCGTTCGGTATTGTGTTCAATCAAGTGGTTCGCGACTTGCAGGATGTTTTCGCGCGATCGATAATTTTCCTCTAATTTTACCATTGTCCGAGTTTTATCGTCTGACAAACCATCTCCAAAATCCTCTTGAAATTCCAGCAATATGGTATAATCTGCCATCCGAAAGCTGTAAATTGATTGATCGACATCGCCCACGACAAAAATCGAGCGGTTTTGCCATTTATCGAATTTTTTCGGGTCGGCGTTATTTGTCACCAGCATCCGAATCAAATCGTATTGAGTGCGGTTTGTATCTTGGTATTCGTCAACTAAAATATGGCAAAACTTTTTATGCCAGTAACTTAATACTTCCTCATTTTGGCTCAAAAGTTTAACAGGAACGAGGATTAAATCGTCAAAATCTAGGGCATTGTTGGCAGCTAAAGCGTCTTGGTAGCGACTGTAAACATCGGCAATCACACGACCTCTGTAATCCGGTTCTGCTGCTTGGTATTCTTGAGGCGACAACCCTTTATTTTTAGCATTGCTGATGATATAGCGGACTTTTCGCGGGTCAAATTTCTTGTCGTCGAGGTTCAGGATTTTGGTGACGATTTGCTTGACGAGACTTTGAGCATCTGACTCGTCAAAAATCGAAAAATTTTTCTTCCACTGGCGGCCTTTTTCGTCTTGGTATTTTTCAATATCGTAGCGGAGAATGCGACCGCACAAAGAGTGAAAAGTCCCCATCCAAATGTGTTTGGTAATTCTCTGGTAAATTTGCGATCGCAATTTCGTCTGCACATCCGGAGTCAAGTCTACCAAAGGTTTGCCATATTCCGCTTCAGCTTGCTGAGTTGCCAGCAATTTCTCAATTCTTTCTTTCATCTCCCTGGCGGCTTTATTTGTAAATGTCACCGCCAGAATATTTTCAGGATCGACTCGATGGGTGCGAACTAAGTTAGCAACTCGGTAAGTTAGAGCTCTGGTTTTGCCGGAACCAGCGCCGGCTACTACTAACAGCGGCCCGTTATAATGGGCGACTGCTTGGCGCTGAGATGGGTTGAGGTGGCTGAGCAAATCAGTGGTTTGAGTCATAGCTAGAAAGTTAGTTTAATTTTTTAAGGGGTAAATAATACTTGGTATGCGATACCGCGAGTTTTTTTAACGTAAGGTGCGCGTAGCGCACCCTATATTATAACTAGAACGGTGATTTTTTAAACTTTAAATATTTTTGGGTCAAGCGAGTTGTTTAAGGTAATGTGCTCGGCGCGCACCCTACACGATAACTAGATAGGTAATTTTTTTTAACGTTTAAATATCCGTGTCAGCCAAATTGCTGCTAATATTCCCAAGCCAATCCAGATGGCGATAATCACAACAGCGGCAGCCCGATTTATCGGTTTTCCCCGCTCTATTTCTGCGGCTGCTTTTTCCCGACACTCGGCTAAAACCTGTGGCGGAATCATCTTCAGTACCAGCCAAATTCCCAAAGGTACAATTATCAAATCGTCCAAGTAGCCGAGAACTGGTATGAAGTCAGGAATTAAATCGATCGGGCTAAAAGCGTAGGCCACCGTAAGCCCTGCTAAAATTCTGGCGTACCAAGGTACTCTCTGGTCTGTACTGGCTAAATAAACAGCGTAAGTCTCTTTTTTGAGTCGGCGGCCAGCTTGTTTTAACCATTGCATATAATGACTAATGACCAATGACCAATGACTAATGACTAATGACCAATGACTAATGACCAATGACTAATGACCAATGACTAATAACTAATGACTAATGACTAATACTTTTTTTAGTTGCTAAAAATGTAACAACCCGGATATTTAGCAATTTCAGTGGGAAGGTAAAGTATAGCATCTGTTGTATGTGAGGAGAATCAAGTTTATGAATTCAAATTTGCAACGTCGCGATCGCATTAATTTCCGTAGTCTGGTAACAGCGTTGTGTTTAACCTTAACTCTCGTTACTTTCGTGGGATTAGATCCGGTGGCGGCTCAAGAACAGCGGATCAGAACGTTGACTGTTACTGGGCGGGGGGTGGAAACGATTCCTACAACTCAAACGGAAGTGCGGCTGGGGGTTGAGGTGCAGGGGAAAACGGCGGCCGAGGTGCAGCAGGAAGCGGCCAGGCGATCGTCCGCTGTGGTAGAGTTGCTGCGATCGCGCCAAGTCGAAAAACTAGAAACTGCCGGCATCACCCTCAATCCCATTTATAACTACGACAACAACCAACAGCGCTTGACGGGCTATACGGCGACGAATACCGTCACTTTTAGGATTAATACTGCATCTGCCGGCACTTTGCTCGACGATGCGGTGAATGCCGGGGCCACACGTATCGACGGCGTGAGTTTTGCCGCCGCCGAAAGTGCGATCGAACAAGCTCAAAAACAAGCACTCAAAAAAGCAACTCAAGATGCTCAATCGCAAGCGGATGCAGTCTTGAGCGCCCTCAACCTCAAGCGGGGAGACATTCTCAGCATTCAAGTCAATGGTGCTAGCGCGCCGCCTCCTATGTACCGGCAATTGGCAGGTGCTCGCGCTGCTGCTGCTGAGGCTACAACGCCTGTGGTGGGAGGGGAACAGCAGGTAGAAGTTTCTGTGACTTTGCAATTTGGATATTAAATAGTTAGGGGTTGAACTGGCCACATCAGCTTGACCCTAACTATTTCTCGATTGATCAAGCAGCTTTTTCTACAAAAAACCTTAGCCGTTTTAACCGCTTCTGCGAGTAGTCGAGCAATTGTTCGCGTTCCAACACAAATATTTCCGCATCTTCGCCCCCAAGAGCCACAACAATCAAAGCATTAACAATTTGAGCGCCAAACAAACTTTCACTCTAAGTAAGTCGGTGGAAAAATTCATAATTATCTAAGAAAATATTAAGTGGCGCGCTCTGAATTAAAGTGTAACTGCTCACCGCAACTTTGTTGCGGTGAGCAGTTACGACAAATAGCTACAACCTATTATGAACTATGAACGCAATCTCTCCTTTTTCAGGGGGAGAGTTCCTCAATAAATAGACTCTCCGTTAAACCCTAGACGATCGCATTCCTCCTAAACAGAAAAGAGTGGACTCTTTTCTAAGATCCACTCTCTATTAAACTTTCTTAGGGCTAGCTTTAACAAGCTGGAGTTAAGCCCTTACTTTACCTAGTCCTTAATGATTCTCTTGTCATGAATGACCACTTGATCCTTGAGTTCTGGACTGCCGGAGATGTGAATATCGCTATCCTTATTTCCCTCTGCGGCGGATTCGGCTAGATATTGGGCAGATGACTTAACATCGTGCGCTGCACGTTTAGCAGATTCGGCTGCATTTTGGGCAGATGACTTTAAATCATGCGCTGCACCTTGAGGAGATGGGGTTGCATTTGGAGCAGAGGATCTAAAATCAGGCGCTGCACCTTTAGCAGCTCCGGCTGCATTTTGGGCAGAGGATCTAAAATCAGGCACTGCAGGTTTAGCAATTCCGGCTGCATTTGGGGCAGATGATTTAAAATCATGCGCTGCACCTTGAGGAGATGGAGTTGCATTTTGGGCAGATGACTTAACATCCTGCTTAACATCCTGCGCTGCACCTTTAGCAGATTCGGCTGCATTTTGGGCAGATGACTTAACATCCTGCTTAACATCCTGCGCTGCACCTTTAGCAGATTCGGCTGCGCTTTGAGCAGATGACTTGATTGATTCGGCTGCACTCTTGCCAGATGACTGAAGCGATTCGGCTGCACTTTTTATAGACGGTTCCACTGCCTTGGCTGTATCTTTTACAGTCGATCTAAGATCCTGAGTGGCCCCCTCAATTTCCTGAGCTACAGCTTTGACAGAAGGCTTAACTTCATCGGCAGTGCTCTTAATAGAGTCCGCTGCACTTTGTATAGAAGGCTTGACACCTTCGACTGTCTGCTTGACTGAATCTTTTACTTCTCTAATCGTAGGTTTGACTTCTTCGGATGCACTCTTGACTGCTTCTACTACAGAAGGCTTGGCTTCCTTAACTGTCTGATTGACAGATTCCGCTATACCTGTAATCGAAGGCTTAGTTTCCTCAACTGTCTCCTTGATTGCTTCTGCTGTAGCTTTGATAGATGGTTTAACATCTTCAGCAGTTTCTTTTACTACTGTCCCTAGCTCTTCTACAGTGTGTGTAATACCGTCTGCTACAGCGTGTGCTGCATCCCCTAAATTATCTACAGCACGGTTAACCGTATCAGCAGTACCTTTACCAATCATAGCGCCAGCAACTGAGCCTGCTACAGCACCAAGAATGCCTCCAGAGCGAGCACCGAGTATACCACCGACGGCAGCTCCAGCTATCCTCGCACCAATGCCTGAGCCTGATGATTGATCTTCCGTTGATTCTGCATTTTCGTTAGTCTGAGCCTGAAGCTGCTGGTTCTCGCTATTGTCAACTTTCTTTTCCGGGAAGTCAGGATTTGTATCAGGCTGGTTAAAAGTCTGCTTATTATCTGTCATAGATATCCTTCGGTATTACTACTACATTCACTAGATTAACTCTTACTTCCAACTAAAATCTACTGCTCAAGAACGAGATTTTGACTGTTACTTAAGAAGTAGATTTGCAAAGGTACTGATCGCTACGGCGCTAGCGACTCGCTGTTCATTCTACTTGGAAAAAGCTGGAGGCGCGCGATCGGACATCTGGCACACTCTTACCTGAGCCATCCAAAAATAACTCATGTATCATGTATACAGATATACAGACTTGTTAAGAGATTAACTATTTATTTCTAAAATTAAGCAAAGTTTATTAAATATCTACAGTTACCGATGTAAATGCTTAATAACTATTGAAAAAAAAGATTTACAGCTTATAAATCCAGGTTTAAAAAGGATATAAAATATATTGTGATTAATATTTTATAATTAATTATTTAATTAAGTGATTTGTTTTGTAGACTTTGCTGATTTACGGTAGGAAAGGCTAAATAAGGAAGTCATAGAAATCAGTATGCACAAACCTTCTGGATTTTCAAATTTTCAACTTATTTTTTTCATACCCTGATTAAGCAACGCCAGATGTTGGAGTGTGCTAACTCACTAACGGGCTCTTTGAACAGCAACTTGGCCGCTTTAGCCACAGACGCGCGATCGCACTTACGTGTAATTGGGCATAAGTTCGATCGCCCCCAACAACCCCCAAAACTTCAATTACTACCGGATCGTCGATCAAAGTGACAGAGATCGACTAAAGTAAACAGAAATTATTATTGGCGGTGATTTGAGTGATTGAGACTTTAGCAACAGGAGTCGCAGCAGCCGGTTCGCTGCTAGCATTGGGCGGGTTAGGCCTAGAGTTGAACTATCGCCGGACTGGAAATGCAAATAAACTAGAACTAACAGCCGGAGAATGGCACTTAGCCATCTCCGAACCCAACCGCTATCTTTTAGTCGGGGAAATGGAGTTCCGCAACCTGACACAGCGGTTCGAGGTTATGTTGCCGGAAGTGCGGGCACAGGTGAAACTTCTGTCTGACGGAAGTTTAGATGGCGTTACTTCCCAGACCAAGGTGATTCCTTGCCACAAAGAGGCAGCAGCCAGAGCAGACGATTACTGGTTCGGCTATATTGTTAAAGCCCAAAAAAACACGAAAATTAAAGTCTCTGTAGACATTCAAGGGCAAGATTTAACCAAATTGCAATCAGCTTGGGTGCAAGTACACTTCGTCACCTACGGCCCAGGCGGGCGCATCCCCAAAGTCCGTAACGTAGTAGTCCCGCTGCAATTTCCCAACTCCGACACCGTACCCATCGCCAGAAATGTCGGAGTGGCAGAAGTCTTGCCGATTCGCACTCACATACTGGCAGAACTGGACAATCCCGTCGAAATTGTCAAGCGGTACGTGTTGCCGCGCGCCCAGAAAGGCGATATGGTCGCCCTGGCAGAAACTCCCCTAGCTTTGATGCAGGGACGCTATCGCCATCCCAGCGAAGTCAAACCAGGATGGGCGGCAAAGCGAGTGTGTTTGTTTTTCTTGCCCACGTCGAGTTTGGCCACGGCTTGCGGAATGCAGACGTTGGTTGATGTAGTCGGCCCTTGGCGCGTAGTAGCGGCATTTGCGATCGGCGCTGTGGCTAAAATATTTGGTAAACCGGGAGTTTTTTACCAGCTAGCAGGGGAACAAGCCAGGCTGATCGACGACGTTACCGGGACTTTGCCTCCCTTCGACCAATTTATTGTCCTCGGCCCAGACAATCCCCAGCAAGTTGTAGAAGAAATTCAACGAGAAACCGGACTTGCCGCGGCGATCGTAGACGCTAATGACTTGAAAGCAGTTAAGATATTAGCAGCGACCTCCGATTTATCGGTAACATTCTTAGAGCAAGCCTTACGAAGCAACCCCGCCGGGAATGGTGACGAGCGAACACCGGTCGTTGTAATTCGACCTCTACCACAAAAATCTTGAGTTGAAAACTGAAAATTAAAAATTCAAAAAGATGATTTGCAATTTTTAATTTTCGATCGACCAAGAAAGGGAGAAGAATCAAAAGTTATAAGTTTTGAACTCAAAATTTACCCATTCAAAACTCAAAACTTATCTAAACTCTTCCCCTTTCTGAATTTTTATTTTTAAATTTCCATTCTCCACTTTTATGCTATGACTTCATTTCCCTCCCAAAACCAAAACCAGGTTGTGATTCGCCCGTTTCAGTATCGCGACATCGAGGTGATGGAACAACTGTGCGCGGAAACAGCCGAAGAGCCAGAAAATCGCAAGGGCGCAAGCTGCGACTTGGTACTAGGTAGAAAGTTGCAGCAGATTCGCCGCTGGTACGGACTGCTAAAGATTTTTAGCTTGTTTCCCAACCCTTGTCAGTCTCTGTTCCGGGCCCACGTTGCCGAAGAAGAGGGGACTGTTAAGGGCATAATTCAGATTTCTCCTTTCAACCGCACCCGCAGCACTTGGCGGATCGATCGCATAGGAGTAGACCCGGAAGCCCGCAGCAAAGGAATTGGTTCAATGCTGCTGCGCTACTGCTTTGAGGCAGTCTGGGAGGCGCGGACATGGCTGTTGGAAGTGAATGTCGGCGACACAACTTCCCTGGCTTTGTATCGGCAAAACGGGTTTCAGCCTTTGGCCCAGATGACTTACTGGACGATCGCCCCAGAACGCCTGCAAGAAATGGCCAACTCGACCCCAGATTTGCCCAACCTGCTGCCGGTCAGCAACGCCGACGCTCAGTTGCTCTATCAACTGGATACCGCGTCTATGCCGCCGCTGGTGCGCCAAGTATTCGATCGCCACATTCAAGATTTCAAAACCAGTTTTTTCGGCGCTTTAATCGAAGGTGTCAGACAGTGGCTGGGCAAAACAGAAGTAGTTAGCGGTTACGTATTTGAACCGCAGCGCAAAGCCGCGATCGGCTATTTTCAGGTGCAGCTATCCCGCAACGGCCAGCAACCGCACGTCGCCCAGTTGACCGTACACCCGGCCTACACTTGGCTTTACCCAGAACTGCTGTCTCAGATGGCGCGCCTCGTTCAAGATTTCCCACTTCAAAGCCTGCAACTGGCTTCCGCTGACTATCAGCCGGAACGGGAAGCTTATTTAGAGCAATTTGGAGCAGTGCGCGTGGAACACAGTTTGCTGATGTCTCGATCGGTGTGGCACAAATTGCGCGAGTCCAAGTTGGTCTCTCTCGAGGGACTCCAGCTATCAGAAATGTTGCAAAGTTTCCAGCCAACTCGCAAACCCGTACCGGGCCGGATGTCCTGGCTCGGCCCGATCGCTGGGGAAGCAACAGCAGGGCACCCGTCCTGTGAGATTAAACCTCTGTTGGCTGACTCAGGAAACAGCCAAACGAATCAAGTTAACCCCTTGGGTGGCCAAAATTCCGAATCAGCAGCAACTGATGGCAGCAGCATTTTGCCTTTAAATCTGCCAGAGTTGCCTCTAGACGGTGGCTGGCCCGGAGAACTCAATTCTTAATAATTGAAAGCAGAAGGTAAAAGGTAGAAGACAGAAAAAAATAGAATTAATCATCCAAAAAGTTCATTTTTTCGGTCATAATTCCAAAATACCCCTTCTGCTTTTGATTGATATCAACTTAAGATTACCTATCTTCTTCTTACTTTCTTCTCTTATTCCTTCGCGTCCTTAGCGTCTTCGCGGTTCGTTAAATAAGATTATTTCCGCAAAAAAACAGTAAATCTAAAATCTAAAATCTAAAATCTAAAATTGCTTGATTGATAATGTCCAAGGATAAATTATGGATTTCAGCACTGGGATTAGATATCGGCCTCAAACGAGTCGGCATCGCCGGGTGTGACGGCACGGGTTTAATAGCTACGGGCATTACAACACTGGTACGATCGTCCTTCGATCGAGACGTAGCTTATCTCCGAGAGATCGTCTGTGAGCGGAGAGTGCAAATTTTGGTTGCAGGCTTGCCCTACTCCCTGAGCGGAGAATTGGGCGCTCAAGCCCGACAGGTGCAGAAATATGCGAATCGCATCGCCGCAGCCTTAGAGCTCCCCCTAGAATACGTGGACGAGCGCCTGACTTCGGTTGAGGCAGAGGAATTGATGAAAGCTTCAGGGATTTCGCCGTCGCAAAATAATAAGGGTTCGATCGATCGCAAAGCAGCAGCCCTGATTTTGCAGGAGTGGCTAGACGAGCGAAGGCAAAATATCTCCGCCCTTCCCAATCCTTGATAGCTTGTAACAGAGGCGTGATATCCTGGTTGTGCAAGTTTGCTACGCACACCTGTAACCCTTGACAAACTGGAGAAAATTCTGCTGTACCCTCGGTACTAAAGAAGCACAAAATCGTGATTTGTCCTCAGTGTCGCTTGCTGACTCGACTGAGATTTAAACGCTGCACTCCTCGCCTGTGGAAAAAGCCGCGAGTCTCGCGGTTTAAGCTTGTGAACTGGCGATTGCCCACTTAGCCAGAATATCGCCACGAAAATTCCCAATTGTCAAGCCAACGTTACTGAATTATTGACGGAAAACTAAGATACACGCGATGTCCTCATCCCCATACCGCAAAAAAGAGAATGGCAATTCCAACGAAGAGTCCGTCACCCTGACGGATGAAGTTGGGCGATCGCTGACTTGCAACATAGAATATTCTATGAATCTCGAAGGTCAAGAATACGCTTTGCTGCTGCCAATTGACTCGCCAGTAGAAATTTTTACCTGGCACGGAGACGATAACGACGAAGCAGCAATTCCTGTAGAAGACGAGACCGAAATTGACAAAATTTTTGAGACTGCTAAAGTTGTCCTGCAAGAGCAGAACTTGACGCTCCGACGCACAGCGGTGACGCTGACTGTGGTTGGCGAATTGCCGGAATTTCCCGAAGAGGATATGGCATCTGATGTCGATCCAGATGAGGAGTCGGAGTTCGAGGAGCTCATGTGGCTGACCAGTTTCTACCACGAAGAACAGGAATATGCAATTTATACGCCTCTAGACCCGTTCTTTATCTTGGCTAGAATGGATGATGACGGCAAGCCAGAATTGCTCTCGGAAGAAGAGTTCCAAAGGCTGGAACCGATGTTACCTATGCTGGAAGACCAGTTCTTTGACGAGCTTGATTAGATATTAATGGCAGGCACAAGCCCTGATGGCAAAAAGCAGAATTTTTTACTATTTTATAAAAAAGTAAACTGCTCGCCCGATCGAACTTTTTCGAGGTGGCCGCTTCGGCCTTCGCGATCGGGCTTTTGAATTGGGCCGCGTGAATTGGGTCTTTTAAAGGGCTTGTATTCGTAACTTTTCGGTCATCAATCGCAGGTCATCAGTCATTAGTCGCTAGTTAACCGCCACTTATCCAGGACAACGGACTATGAATAAAGAACAAATGACAAAAGGCAGGGCGCGCGAGGGCCGAAAAGGTACTCCGCAAGTCTCTAAATGGTTGTTTTATCTGGCGTTGCTGCCGGCAATCTGGGGGGTTTGCGCTTGGCAAGGCTGGGCTTGGTGGAGCTGGGCTTCGGCGCCGCCTAAAATAGCTGAAACGTCAACTTCCCCCGGAGAGGATGCTGCTGTTTCGATCCAAATCCCGGAGGGTACTCCAAGTCAAAAAATTGGCCGGGATTTAGAGGCTGCGGGGTTGATTCGATCGAGTTCGGCATGGAATATGTGGGCCCGCTGGCTGACTCTGCAAAACCGCGAGGGAGGTTTTCAAGCAGGAACTTACCAACTGTCGCCGACTCAGCCTCTGAGTGCAGTTGCTGAGAAAATTTGGAAGGGCGAAGTCGCACAGCAGAGTTTCACGATTCCAGAAGGGTGGTCGCTGCAACAAATGAGCGCTTATTTTGAAGCGCAAGGTTTTTTTCCGGCTAAGGATTTTATGGCGGTGGCGAGTCAAGTTCCCTACGCTCAGTACCCTTGGCTACCGAGTGGCCTGCCTCATTTGGAAGGGTTTTTGTACCCGGATACTTATCAGCTAGACGGTGATGCAATTAGCCCGGAAGCTGTCATCAAGCAAATGCTCGATCGTTTCGAGCAGTTGGCTTTGCCGATATATCAAAAAAATCAGAAGAATACTAATCTGGATTTGAAAGAGTGGGTGACGCTGGCGAGTATTGTAGAAAAAGAAGCTGTGGTTGCTTCCGAGCGCAATCGTATTTCTGGAGTGTTCAACAACCGTCTGAAAAAGGGTATGACGTTGGGATCTGACCCGACAGTTGAATACGCTCTCGGCATCAGGCAAACTAAGGAAAAGCCTCTGACTTTTAAGCAAGTAGAAACGCCTTCTCCTTACAATACTTATATAAATCCAGGACTACCCCCAACTCCGATCGCATCTCCGGGAATAGCAAGTCTGGAAGCGACTCTGACTCCGGAAAATACAGAATACCTGTATTTTATGGCTCGATACGACGGCACTCACATTTTTAGTCGCACGCAGACGGAACACGATGCTGCTATTGCTAAAGTTGAGCAGCAGTTACGATTGAATCCATAGATTGGCAATGACTAATAAAAAAGTAAAAAGTCAAAAGTAACAAAGGAAAAGCCATAATTATTAACTTTTGATTTTTTACTTTTTCAATCTTTAACTCCCAATTTCTTATTTCTCAATCTAAAATCTAAAATCTAAAATCTAAAATCATTATGACTTGGGGTAAATTACTACAGCCTGACTTAGTTCTAGGCGATTCTGTCATGAAGTTAACGGCTGATATTCTGCAGAAATATCAGATAAAAGGATTAGTGTTGGATGTGGACGAAACTCTTGTTCCCATTACGGCAATGAATGCTTCTCCTGAACTCAGCTTGTGGGTGCAAGAAATTAAACCCGTGGTATCGCTATGGTTGGCAAGCAATAATTTAAGTCAAAATCGGATCGGTCGAATTGCTGATTCTTTGAATCTACCTTACATCACGGGTGCTGCTAAACCGTCGCGCCGCAAGTTGCGAACAGCAGTGACGGCGATGAATTTGCCGGTGGAACAGGTGGCGATGGTGGGCGATCGACTTTTTACTGATGTTTTAGCTGGCAATCGTTTGGGTATGTTCACTATTTTAGTGGAACCAATGGTTGATGCTGGGTATGCGCTTCGCAAGTATCCGGTGCGCTCTTTTGAAGTTTGGGTTTCTCAAGTTTTGGGGGCTTCTCTTGATAGCAGAAAGTAGAAAGATTTAAATGAGTAAAACTATTGTTGTTAAAATTGGAACTTCGACTCTGACTCGATCGACTACCGGAAACTTAGCTCTTTCAACTATTGCTGCATTAGTCGAAATTTTAGCTGATTTGCGGCAGCAAGGCCATCGAGTAGTTTTGGTTTCTTCGGGTGCGGTTGGGGTGGGCTGCGCGCGCTTGGGCTTGACGGAACGCCCGCGAAATATCGCTCTGAAACAGGCTGTGGCGGCCGTGGGCCAAGGGCGGCTGATGCGGGTGTACGATGACTTGTTTACTACTCTACAACAGCCGATCGCTCAAGTATTGCTCACCAGGGGCGATTTAGTGCAGCGTAACGGTTATGTTAACGCTTACAATACTTTTCAGCAACTGCTCAGATTGGGCGTGATTCCGATCGTCAATGAAAACGATACTGTGGCGGTAGACGAGCTCAAATTTGGCGATAACGACACGCTTTCGGCGCTAGTAGCGAGTTTGGTAGAAGCAGATTGGTTGTTTGTTCTCACAGATGTCGATCGGCTGTATTCCGCCGATCCCCGCAGCAATCCCGACGCGCAGCCGATCGCCCTAGTCCAAAGTATGGCACAGCTCACAGAATTTCAGGTGCAAACAGGAGATTCCCGCAGCGGCTGGGGAACCGGCGGAATGGTGACAAAAATTGAAGCGGCGAGAATAGCAACTGCATCGGGAGTGCGGACTGTCATCACTGACGGCTGCTTTCCTGGTAATATCGAGAAAATACTGAACGGAGAGTCGATCGGTACTCAATTCGAGCCTCAACCGCGCCCTGTAAACGCTCGCAAACACTGGATAGCTAACGTGCTAATTCCGGCAGGAAAACTATATTTAGATGCGGGTGCTGTCAAAGCAATTTCCCACGGCGGAAAATCGCTTTTAGCTGCGGGTATTGCTCAAGTTGAAGGAGAATTTCAAGCTGATGATTCCGTGCAGTTGTGCGATGCAGCCGGCAAGCAAATTGCTAGAGGACTTGTGAATTATAGCAGTTTAGAATTGAGACAAATCCAGGGCTGCAAGTCAGAGAAAATTGCTGAGATTTTAGGCTATGCAGGCGTAGAAACGGCGGTACACCGAGATAATTTAGTAATTGTTTAAACTAACAAATATCGAGACAGTCGATCGGGCAATGAGCGAAGGCAGAAATTGAAGATATTTGCAGCACAGTCTTGCAAGAATTTGTTTGGCTGTGTCGGAACAGCTCGTTCATCGCTTCTGTAAACAGTTCAAATACATTTTGTGCTAATTCTAAAGCTGCTTGGCATTCCCCATTAGTAAGTTTTATCTCTCCTAAAACTTCCAACATCTCTGGCGTGTTTAAAAGGTGATAATTTTCTAAACCCCCATAACCTCCTCCAAAATCAACATATTCTTTTTGGGTAATTTGCTGTAATTCCATTACCACTGCTAGCGCCGCTTCAAAAAACACTTGGGCAGTTCCTTCGAGGACTTCCACTAACACCAGCTTCTGAATAGGAGAAGCTTTCCAAGCGTAGCGTTCGAGCACTGAACAGAGCGATCGAGTTTTTTTAGTTTCTTCACCCCAAAGCAGTCTGAAGTCGCCGTAACTCATTAATTGGTTTAAGCCTAGTTCCTCTAGGTATTCTAGATAGTCGTGCCAGTAATAGTTTTTTTTATAAGTATATTTATTAATTAGTTCTTGAACTTTGTTATTACTAGAAGATTCTCGCAGTACATATTTATTTAAATCACTCAATCCCACAGCTAAAGGAGCGAGTACAGGTGCAAAAATTAGTCGTTGATTCGCGTGAATGTGTTTATTGGCTAGAAAGTCAAACAATGGCAATTTGGCAAATTCTTGCTTTTTAGGTTCAATGAATGCTACAATGCCTTTCATACTTTTTTCGCCTGAATGGTTACTGTCAAGATAATCTTCATACATCTGTTAATTATCTATATTTTCGACCATAAATAATTGTGTTTATTATCATACATATTTGTATTTAACATCATAGGTAAGAGTGTTGGCAGTCACAGGAAATTGTGACTTGTATCATATTGTGCCAGAAGTTTGAGCATCTTGCTCGCTAGAGATAAACTGTTCTACATTTACATTGCATATTTCGGGCGTTGCTCAAAGCCACCCTACAAGAGTTGGATTATTTATTTACAGCTAATTTAAAGGCTGATTAGCTTATCTAGGACAAGTGAGCATCCTGCTCGCACTCCTAAAAAATGCTTTTTACAAAATCCAGGGGAGCCATGCAAATCACTCCTAGACACATAGGGGTCTAGAAACCCGGTTTCTTCGCAGATTCCTCGCTGCTAAACCCAGATTTCTCGTAGAAACCGGGTTTCTTTAACCCTTGCTTTTATTGCTTCTTCCCTCTTTCCTCTTCCCTCTTCTTATTCCTTCTTCCTTCTTCCTTCGGCCATAAGTCTCAAAATGACAATTTCCCATTCCCAGAATTGCCTTTAGGTGCGTTCTGAGTTACTCTATCTTTTGGATCAGTTCACACAATTATAGGAGTTAATCTTGGAACGGACTTTTTTAGCGATTAAGCCCGATGGCGTACAGCGCGGACTCGTCGGCGAAATTATCGGTCGTTTTGAAGCCAAAGGCTTTAAGCTAGTTGGCATGAAGCTAATCACGGCGAGTCGCGAACTTGCCGAACAGCATTATGGCGTACATAAAGAAAGACCCTTTTTTGCGGGACTGGTAGACTTCATCACTTCCGGGCCGATGGTGGCGATGGTGTGGGAAGGCGACGGCGTTGTGGCCTCGGCGAGGAAAATGATTGGCGCAACAAATCCTCTGAATTCAGAACCGGGGACAATTCGCGGCGATTTGGCGGTGAATGTGGGTCGCAATATTATTCATGGTTCTGATGCTGTGGAAACTGCCCATGCGGAAATTAGCCTTTGGTTCAAGGAAGAAGAATTGAGTGCTTGGACACCTTGTTTAACTCCTTGGATTGTGGAATAGTTTTGATATTCTCCCGATGGTTAATCGGGAGATATAGCATTTCTCAAACAGATGAACTCTCCTATCGCGGACTCACTCATAACTGTAAAATATAGAAGAGTTTGACATTTTTACTCCTTACCAAGCTATTGCTAGTAACGAGAAGAAAAAATGTTAATCAGAACTTAAAAACTCCAAATAATTATTAGTCAATTCTTTGACTGCTAATTCGTAAAACTGCTGACCGTGTTCAGGGGTTGCTAAGCCGGGATTTGAACCCATTCTCCCGTCGGGAAATCGGCGGCGGAAGTCAGTAGCACCGTAAATTTTGTGCCCGGAAGCGACTTCTTCCGAAAGCGGAGCTTGCTTGATTGCTTCTGGATAAAGGTACTGGGTTAAGGCGATTTCGCTGGGGGTGGCGTGGGAACCTTCTTGGTTTCCGTATAATTCTTTTGCTAGTTTGTACACTGAACCGCACATGAACCAGTTGCCGATTTGACACTGGATTCTTTCGGCATTCGGTAAATTTAAGTCAGACAAATGCGCGTATGTCTCGGAAAATGCTGCTTTCATCGTCGCAATGTTGCCGCCGTGACCGTTGATGAAGAAATATTTCTCAAATCCAGCTTTTGCCAAAGATGTGATATAATCTCTGATTACGAGTATCAGCGTCTGCGGTCGGAGGCTGATTGTGCCGGGAAAGCTGGTGTGGTGCAAAGCCATCCCTACATTAATTGTCGGGCCGATTAAGGCATTGGCAGCTTCGCCGACACCGCGGGCGATCGCACTCGCAGCAATGGCGTCAGTCCCGATCAAGCCGGTGGGCCCGTGCTGTTCGGTGGAGCCGATCGGGATAATTATGCCTCGGGAGCTTTCGAGATAAGCTTCTACCTCGGGCCAGGTACTCAAATGCAGCAACATGATAGGCAGTCTACAGAATTTTTACTTGCTATCGTCGATCGTAGCGGGCACGGGAAGAAAAAGGAATTTCGGCAAACTTATTATTGTATTCTTAAAAAAAGCTCTACAGTGCGATCGCACCTTTACCGTTATATTACTTAACGTTAATAATTTAACCACTTGATAATCAAAACTTTACCTTTTAATAACCTTTTAAGAGTAGTATAACAACCATATCCCTCTAGATTGGGTGTTACGTGGTCAATTAACAGCGGGCAATGTTTTATGAAATTAACACCGACCCCGAAAAATGACCAGACTTCTGAGTCCTGGACGCAGGCAGACAGCGCGGTTCCGGCAACTGCTCTACGGCTGTATTCCTTACACGAGCAAGTAGCAAAGGTCGAGCGCGTGTCTGTGGGGTGGACTGGCGAAAGATTCTAAGCGATCAATCAATCAATCAAATGGCGATCGTACAAGCGATCGCAGCGCGAGAGTGCCTCAGCTACTGAAGAAGGTACCTCGCGCTAGCCACATACAAACATCACTCCCACTGATATTTATGTCTTCTGCTGAATTAAGCGAAAGTCCTTCAAGGTTGGCTGTTGGACAAGCCGGCCGTATCTTGTTATTGGAAGGTGAAGACCTGTTGCGGGAAATGCTAGCTTTAGCCCTTAAAGAACAGGGCTATGAGGTGGTGGTTACTAGCGACGGGCGCAACGCTCTGCCTTCTGTGCAGGCTTCTTCATACCAGAGTGAATTTGCCTTTAACCTGTTAATTATGGATTCAATCAACGGTTTGGATCTGTGTCGAATGTTACGGCATCAAGGAAATCCCGTCCCTATTTTGATTATCGGTGCTAGAGGAAGTGCCAACAATTGCGCTTTTTATCTAGAAGCCGGATCGGATGATTATCTGACCAAGCCTTTTGGAATGCGGGAGTTTATCGCTCGCTGTCGGGCGCTGATGCGGCGCCAGCGCCTCGGTCAGTTGCGACAACCGATGATGCTGCAATATAAGAGCATAACTCTGTATCCTGAAGAGTGCCGCGTGTTGGTTCGCGGTCTGGAAGTGAAATTTTCTCCTAAACAGTTTCGCTTACTAGAACTATTTATGAGTTATCCCCGGCGAGTTTGGTCTCGTGATCAGTTGCTGGAAAAAATTTGGGGTCAAGATTTTATCGGAGACAGCAAAACAGTTGACGTGCACATCCGCTGGCTGCGGGAAAAGTTGGAAATAGATCCGGGCCAACCGGAATATATCATTACGGTACGTGGGTTCGGCTATCGATTTGGTTAATTTTTTAATCAGTTGTAGGGTTGCAAGTTGCCGTCGAATAAACGTAGGGACACAACATTCTTGTGTCCTTATTTGTCTATGTAGGGCTTGCTGAAAAAGTGAGAAAACAGCATTTAGAAAGATGAGTGAATTCGAGTTCTCCTCGGCAATATAAGTTTTG